>QMYG01000121.1 GCA_003662535.1 Candidatus Bathyarchaeota archaeon | reverse complement strand
CTCATGAGCATCAGGAAGGAGAAGCAAAAAAGGACTGCAAGAATGATGAAGTTCGTCCAGTCGTTGAAGGACGCCGAGATTAAGGAGTTTAACGTTCACCCGAAGAAGGCGGAGGTGAGTATTTCCCTCTTTGACTTGGTCTGGGTTCCGCTGTATGACGTGCAGATTGAGGTCTCGCAGGGAGGGAAGTCGGGCCTCCTGCTTGCGCACTGGAACGGCTACACAGGTGAGGGGTGGGTAGGCGTCTGTAAGACCTGCGGCTCAGCCATAACTGACGTGTCTGAGCTGCGCATCTGCCAAGAATGCCTCAGCGCTCTCTGCACGAAGGACGCCATCGAGTGCGTTGGTTGTGGCGGAATCTTCTGCAAGGAGGACTACGACGGGCACCTGGCGCCCTGCGGCCTCTGCGGGAGAGAGCTATGCCCATCGCTGCTAGAGCTTTGTCCGCTCTGCGGCCGCTCCGTCTGTGCAAACTGCCTAGTAACGTGTAGCGCCTGCGGGAGCCGTGTCTGCCTAGACGACGCATGGACGTGCGTGGCTTGCGGCAGGCAGTTCTGCAACAGGGAGCCTAAGTTCGTTGACCAGAAGTATGGCGGCTACCTCTGCCAAGACTGCGCCGTTCAGTGCGGAGTCTGTGGAAGGGTGTTCGCTAGGAGGGATGCGGAAAGATGCCCCGAATGCGGCTCCCTCGTCTGCCCGGACTGCATGGTTGAAACCAGAAGATTTCTCGTCCTCAAAAAGAGGGTATGCAAGAGGTGTGCAGGAGTAGTCTAGGCGAGCATTTGGCAGTCTATCATTTTGTAGTCTACCATTCCTCCTCCTTTTAGGCGAAGCTTTTAATTGACATTAAGTAAAATTTTTCCTCATGAACATCGCTGATTTAGGGTGTGAGCGATGATTAGCATAGTGTTCGTCGTCGCCTTTGTTCAGGTAGTTCTGACGATGCTGGCGGCAATCATAATTTTTCGCTCCTACATCGGCAGTAGGCTCACGTCAGAACTCTATCTCGGCCTGCTCTTCCTCCTGCTGACCGTCTGGGGCCTGGTGGAAATCGCAGTCTCCCAGCCGATTTTCGGTCGGGAGTGGCTTCCGGTTCTGCGGCCGCTCAGCCTGATTCTCGGGCCCTGCAGCTTCGTCTTTACCTACCTCTTCATCACGGACATCGTGGAGAGGAAGCACAACCTAGCGGTCTTCGGGGCAATCCTCGTCCCCCTCGGAGTTCTGTCCGCCTCTGCAGTCATCTACGAAAACGCACACGGAGTTTGGCTCGTGGGCATAAGGACGCTCATATCAAACACAATCATCCCCTACTCAATACTCTTCACCTCCCTAGTCTCAGGAGTCTACCTCATCTACAAGATGGCTCAGTTCTACAGGAGCCTAGCGAAAATGCCTAGGTGGAGTGGGCGTGTTAGGCAACAGCTCATACTGATTCTTCTTGGCTGTGCCATAAGCAACTTCGGCTTCTTCATCGCAGTTTTAGCCCAGATGATGCTGAAGCTCGGCCTGCTCTTCCACATAACCATGTCGCACTACGTGGCGGCGTGGGGTGCGCTCATAATCCTCTTCGCATACATGATGATTCCACACGCCCCCTACATGCTGATGGCTCACCCTTCCCAGCTCATCGTCATACACGAGTCAGGTCTCCCCTGCTTCGTCTACAACTTCTCCGAGGAGGTCATGGACGAAATGCTTCTCTCAGGGCTTCTGAGGGCGATATTCAGCGTGGGGGACGAGTTCTTCGGAGCCTATCGTGGAATTAGGCAGTTCATCTGGGGCGAGGCGAACGTCCTCGTCAAACCAATAACCTCAGCGATGGTCGTGCTCATCTCCCTACGCCACCACCCACTACTAAACTCAAAAGTAGAAGACTTCGCCTACCTCTTCAACAGGCAATACAAGGACATCCTACCACGCTGGTCAGGAGACCCAACAGTCTTCAAAGACGCATACAAAATACTGGAGGCAGTCTTCCCCTTCATCGGGCAGACCTGAAGGGCAACTGGCAAACACTTAAATTAGGAAGCAGTGGCTAAACATGGTTTTGTGGTGGCGGATGGAGCTCTCAAAGAGGATTCAATCCATAAATCCGCCCCTAATCAAGGAGATTGCTGACAAGGCGGCGACCATACCCGGATGCGTGCGCTTCGACATCGGGGAGCCGGACTTCGACACACCCGAGCACATTAAGAGAGCAGCCATAAAGGCGATTGAGGAGGGCTTCACCCACTACACCTCCAGCTACGGAATACCAGAGCTGAGGGAGGCCATAGCCCAGTGGGAAGCAAAGAGGAAGTCCCTAGACCTGACGGCTGAAAACGTCATAATAACGGCGGGTGGGATGGGCGCCATATTCACGATACTCTGCACGGTCATAGACCCCGGAGATGCGGTCATTATTCAGGACCCCTGTTGGTCTCCCTATGGCGATATGGTTCTCACGGCTGGCGGTAGGCCCGTACAGGTTCCCTTCACGGAGGAGGGTGAGGTAGACGAAGACCTGCTTAGGAAAACGGTTGCGGAAAACGAGCGTGTTAGGGCTGTGATAATAAATTCGCCCAGCAACCCCGTCGGGGACATCCTGAGCAGAAAAGCCCTCGGAATAATTGCGGACGTAGCCCACGAACACGGGCTTTTCGTCATCTCGGACGAGATATACGACAGGCTCGTCTATGAGGGCGAGCACGTCTCCATGGTCGAGTTCGACAGGGATTTCGAGCGAACCTTCCTCGTGAACAGCTTCTCAAAGACCTACGCCATGACTGGGTGGCGTGTAGGCTACATAGTAACACGGCCAGACTACGTGAAGCACCTCGTCAAGGCGAACCGCTCCACAGTCGCCTGCCCACCGTCGATAGCCCAGAAGGCGGCCCTCGCCGCAATAACTGGGCCCCAAGACTGCGTAGACGAGATGGTCAGAGAGTATAGACGTAGACGGGACTACATGCTCAAAAAGCTAGAGGAGTGGGGCCTCCCGCACCAGAGGCCAAAGGGAGCCTTCT
>QMYG01000120.1 GCA_003662535.1 Candidatus Bathyarchaeota archaeon | reverse complement strand
GCTCAGAAGCAGTTGCACGAGGTTGTTTTCGCAGACCTTCCGGAGGTCGGCTCCTCGATAACGCAGAATGAGCCTTATGGGACTTTGGAGTCGGTGAAGGCGGTTTCAGACTTAATTGCCCCGATAAGCGGGACTGTCGTTGAGGTGAATCAGAGCGTCTTGGACAACCCCGGCCTGATAAACGAAGACCCCTACGGAGAGGGCTGGCTCATCGTGGTGTCTCCATCTAACCTTGAGGCCGAACTCCAGAACCTCATGGACTTCAATGCGGCGGTAGACTGGCACAAGGAGTTGGCCTCAGGTGGCTAAGCTTGGCTAGAAGGATAGTCATAATTGGAGCGAATGCCGCAGGAATAAACGCAGCAAGCGCCGCTAGGCGCCTCGATAGAGAAGCCCAGATAACGCTAATCGAGCGTGATAAATACGCAGTCTACTCCCGGTGCGGCCTCCCCTTCGTCATTGGTGGAGAGATTCCAAGCTTTGAGAACCTAGTGCTTTACCCCCCAGACTACTATAAGATGATGAAGCTTGACCTGCGCACAGAGACGACTGCTACGAAGATTGATGTGAAGGCGAAGACTGTGGAGATTCGTGATAATAGAACTGGGCGTGAGGAGACGCTTCAATACGACAGCCTCGTGCTGTGCACCGGCGCAAATGCGTGGATTCCCCCGATTGAGGGTAGGGATAAGCGTGGAGTTTTCATGCTCAGGACTATTGATGACGGAAGAGCGATTAGCGAGGCCGTTAAGACGGCGAGGGACGCTGTAGTGATTGGTGCTGGGGCGATTGGCCTAGAGATGGCTGTGGCGCTCACGGAAAAGGGAATTAAAACGACTGTTGTTGAGCTTTTGCCGCACGTTCTCCCCGTTTCGATTGATGCTGATATTGCTAGGATTGTTCAGAAGCACTTGGAGGAGCATGGGGTTCGCATCATAACTGGTAAGGGCGTAGAGGCGATTGTGGGCGATGAGCAGGTTCGGGGCGTGATGGTCGCTGGCGAGGAGATTAAGGCAGACATCGTCATAGCGGCTACGGGCGTTAGGGCCGAGTGGACGCTGGCTAAGGAGGCCGACATAGCCCTTGGTAGACGTGGCATAAAGACGGACCACCGCCTGAAAACCAGCGCAGAGGATGTCTACGCCGCTGGAGACTGCGTAGAGAACGTGCACCTTATCACGAAGCAGCCGATGGTCTGCCAGCTCGGCACAGCCGCCGTGAGAATGGGAAAAGTTGCGGGAATCAACGCGGCTGGAGGCCACACAACCTTCCCGGGCTTCCTAGGCTCCTTCGTAACTAAGGTTTTTGGCCTGCAGATTGGAGCAACAGGCCTAACCGAGAGGGACGCCAAGAGGGCTGGCTTCGACGTGGCTACAGGCTCTGTTCGTGGGCTAACGAAGGCTGAATATTATCCCGGAGGCAAGGAAATTAGGGTAAAACTCGTTATCGACAAGGAAACGCACAGGATTTTAGGTGGACAGGTGATCGGGGAGGAGGACGTAGTAGGGAAGGTAGACTTCATCGCCCTCGCCATACAGGCTGGAATGACCGTGCACGAGCTCCTGAGGGCAGACACCTGCTACGCCCCTCCAGTGGCAGATGTGTGGAACCCTGTAGTCCAAGCAGCCGATGTCGCTAAAAGAAGACTATAGGTCAAATCTCCACTATCCAACTATTTTTTCCTCAAACAAACTTTGAGTTTTTATAATTGCATGGAGATTCAACTAAAAACTGTTTTTGTGATTTTATTGAAAAATGTCGGGGCTCTTTAATATATGTGTTATATACATAAATTTTATAAGTTGTGGCAGCAAAAGTCAAATTTGAGGGTTAAAAATTGAAACTGGAAAAAATCGAATTGGATACTGGGAGGCTTCCATCTGAATATGTGCTGTTGTATGATCCTGCGAGGTGCACTGGGTGCAGATATTGCGAGATGGCGTGTTCCTACAAGCATTATGGGGTGATTGATTTCAACAAAGCTCGGAGGCATGTGATTTTCGACAGGGAGCAGGTGCTGTTCGAGGCTATTCAATGTATGCACTGCGAGGAGCCTGTGTGTGCGTCTGTCTGCCCAACGGAAGCAATAAAGAAGGACGAGAAGACAGGCTGGGTTCTGATAAACCCCATGAAGTGCATAGGCTGTCGCTCTTGCGTCCTCTCGTGTCCGATTGGGGCTCCTTGGTTCGATGAGGAGCGAAAAGTCGCTGTGAAGTGCGACTTCTGCGATGGAGACCCTTGGTGCGCGAAGTTCTGCTCTGCGCAGGCGATTCAGGTGATGCCGAGAGAGGAGGCGCTTGCATTGATGAGGAGAATTTATGGAGTGTGAGAGCATGAGAGCATCTGAAATAGCGGAAAGACTGAGGACGACGCTGGGATACAAGCTAATTAAACTTGAGACGCCGACCGATAGGCGTGTTTTTCTGACCATAAAGGAGGAAGACCTAGAGGATGCGATGAAGGCCGTCTTCGATTTATCAAGAGAAGCTAGATTCATGACCTTGTCGGCGGTGGACGAAGGCCTAGACATTGAGCTCCTATATCACGTAGACTTGAAAGGCACGGTGGTAACCGTCAGGACGAGAATTCCGAAGGAGGAGATGGAGATTCTCGACATATCTCATATAGCGCCGGCGGCGGAGTTCATTGAGCGTGAAGTTAGAGACCTCTTTGGGGTGGAGTTCATAGGACTGAGGCCGGATAAGCTTGTCGCCCCTGAGGGGTATGAGGAGAAGCCCCTTAGGAAGCCTATGGTTGGGGCTTTGCCCACGCAGGCTAGGCCGATAGCCGAGGCCCTCCTAGACTCGGCCTGTTCTGCGCCGATAAGTAAGGCGATGATGCGTAAGAGGGAAGACCTAGGGCTTCCAGCGATGCCCCCCATAGCGACGGCACGCCCCGAAGCGACCGAGGAAATCAGGAAAATCGCTAAGGAAATCGGATTCACGAAGAGAATAGGATACAACGAGGAAAAGAAAAAGCTGAGGTATAGTTAGGGGGTGATTTGATGGTTAAATATGGGATTTTCCTCG
>QMYG01000119.1 GCA_003662535.1 Candidatus Bathyarchaeota archaeon | reverse complement strand
TGACGGCTGTGTGGGCTGTGCTGTTTCTCGTGTCTGCGGCTTTGTCTCTGCTTGGCAGCCCTTTAAGCTACGCCTCGTATGTGCTTATGGGGTTTGGGGCTGTGTTCTCGTCTTTTGGTCCGCCTCTGCTTGTTAAGGGGCGCTTGGAGAGGGAGTACGGCGGTTACCCTGACTGGCGGGTCGATGGGAGGGATGTGGTGGGTGTGGGTGCTGGTGTTGGCGGCTTGGCCTGCGCCGCTTTGCTCGCGAGGAACGGGTATAAAGTGACGGTGTTGGAGCAGCATTTCATGGTTGGCGGCTACTGTTCTTCTTTTAGGAGGAGGGGGTTCGTCTTTGACGCGGGGGTTGAGAGTATTAGTGGGTTGTGGGATAGGGGGCCGGTGAAGCTTCTGCTGGAGGAGCTGGGCGTGGACTGGAGGGGCTTGTTTGTTAGGACTGACGAGGCCTACGTGTTGGGCGGTGAGTGGTATCGTATCCCGCGGAGCTTGGACGAGTTCACTGCTCTGCTGGCGTGGAGGTTTCCGGAGGAGGAAGAGAACATTAGGGCCTTCTTTAAGGAAGTAGTGAAGGTTTTTGAGGAGACTTACGCGGATGTGGACGTGTTCGGGGTTCCCTTGAACGGCCCGCTGATTTACAGGCTTTGTGGGGGTAGGGGTTTGATGGATTTTCCGCGGCGTCGGCCTCGCCTCTTGGCTTGGATGAGGATGAGCTATAGGGAGGTTTTGGACCGGTATTTTAGGGATGAGGGGCTGAAGAGGCTGCTTTCCGCCTTGACGGCTTACCTGGGCACGCGGCCCGAGGATACGCCTGCAGCTTCTATGGCGGTCATGTTCGGCTACTACATGTATGGGGGGTATTATCCGAGGGGCGGTAGCCAAGCTTTCGCGGACTTGCTGGCTAGAATCGTTAAGGAAAATGGGGGCAGGGTGCTGCTGAACCACAGGGTTGAGAGGATAGTGGTTGAGGATGGAAGAGTTAGGGGCGTGGTAGCGCAGGGGAAGTTTTTCCCCGCCTCGGCTGTTGTTTTCGCCGGGAACGTTAAGCAGCTGCCGGGCCTCGTCGATGGCCTCCCCGAAAGCTTCGTCGAGGAGATTGAAAGGCTTCGTCCTTCCGTTACGGCGTTCAGCGTCTACCTAGGGCTTAATGTGGATCTTTCCAGGTATCCTCCGCTCATCAAGGACCTGGATAGGGGGCTGGGGGTGGTTATTGCTTCTAACCTGGATCCTGGGCTTGCGCCCAAGGGCTGCTCGTCCCTGCAGATAGTCACGCTGCTTCCACCGGAGATGTACGATTACTTCGCAGTTAACGATCCTGAGTACGTTGAGAGAAAAGCGAGGTTTGCGGACGAACTCGTCGAGAAGGCGGCGGAGCTTGTTCCGGAGATTAGAGGACACGTGGTAGTGAGGGATGCCGCTACGCCGCGCACCTTCGAGAGGTTTACGCTGAACTATAGGGGCGCTATCTACGCTTTCGACCAGTCTATGGGGGCACCGCCGAGGCCCTACTTTAAGACCCCCATCGTGGGGCTTTACCTGGCAGGGGCTTCAACGTTTCCGGGCGGCGGCGTAGAAGCTGCGGTTATCTCGGGGGTTATAGCGGCGAGAGACATTATGGGCTGGAAACGGCGCGCTAGATCGCAGTCACGCTAGTTTCTCTTCTTCCAGCTTTTTCTTCAGAATTCTACTCATCAAGCTCGTTGGGGAGGGGAGAAGCATAACAGTGTGTGTCCCCGAAGTCGGATATATAATGAGCCTCCATGAAGCTTATTTTCTTGTATAGTTCTGCGAGTACAAAATAAGTGGTTTTATATCGTTCTTTAATAATATTATTTTGTAAAGTATGGAGACTGTTGTTGTTAAGGGCGTTATAGCTAGGCGTCTTAAGGAGGAGGCTGAGAAGCTCAATTTAACCTTAGAGGAATATTTGTTGGAGCTGCTGGCACGTAACATGGATCCAAAGGATAGGGCTAGAGAATATATTGCAGCAGCCTCTAGTCTCCTCGTAGAAGCCGAAGAGGAACTTGAGAAGGGGAACGTTAGGCAAGCCGCTGAAAAGGTGTGGGGTGCCGCTGCTCTGGCAGTTAAGGCCTATGCTTTCTGGAGAGAGGGCAAAAGGCTTACTAGCCATGGAGAACTCTGGGAGTATAGGAGAAAGCTTGAAGCCGAGCTGGGAGACTGGGTCTACGATGCGTGGATGGCTGCTAATGGTATGCACACATGCTTCTATGAAAACTGGTGCGATAAGAGAGACGTAGAAAAGGCACTAAAAGCCGTCAGAAAGCTCGTAGAGGAAGTTAAACAAAGGATTACGTAGTGCCCATTTACACTTCTGGTGGTTTTGCTGAGACTAGGCGATATATAGCAATTTTGCACAGGTATGCGTTACAATCTGTATTTAGGCTTTTAGTAGCTTGTACGCTATTGCTAGGGCGGTTATGATTAGGGCGGCTGCTAGCGCGTATAGTATGGTTGGCGGAGCTTCTCTCTCGGCTGGCTTTGCTTCGTGTTGGGGATGTTTGGCTTGTGTTATGTATGTTTTTGGGCTGCTCCACAGCTTCTTGTTTTTTATGAGTGTGTCTACGTTGAATAGTCCTGCGCCGTATATATCGTCGTATTGTTTTGCGAGGATTATTTGTTGTCCGAATGTTTGCGGGTCGGGTGCCTTGTACGCGCCTATGCCCATGTATATGGGCCTGATCCCTCCAGTCGCCTGCACGGCGCTTTCCAAGTATCCTTGGAATTTCTGCTGATCCGTGGTGTAGGACATTGGGGCGACGAAGTCTATCTGCTGCTCCTTGACCCAGGTTGGCCAGTCTTGGCATAGCTGTTCTCTGGCTGTTTGTGGGTTGGCTATTACGGCAGCTGATAGCCTCGCGGCGGGCTTTATCCGCTTGACTAGGGCGTATGCTTCTTTTACTAGGCTTGTTATTTGCTTGGAGGCGTAGTCTAGGGCGCTTTTCGCTCCTGAAGGTTTTTCCGCGTACTTCTTTTCCGTGACTGGTAGTCTGGCTGCTGATGAGGGAATTCTTATCCTGTCTAGCTG
>QMYG01000118.1 GCA_003662535.1 Candidatus Bathyarchaeota archaeon | reverse complement strand
GCGTCTTTTACTTCAAGGTAGACGCCAGCTCCGCCTCCTTGTCTAGGCCGAGTTCCCTGAGCTTCTCAGGGGTCGGCACACCTGACTGAACGTCCCAGCCCCTAACCCTGTAGTATTCGTCCAGCATCTCCTCAAGCGGCACAACCTTACCCTGGGCCGGACCGACGGGCGCAGGCGTCTTCAGGAACCTCTCTGGCAGCGTGTCGTCCTTTCTCCTTATACCCTCACGGCACTGTATCATGCGTTCAAGCGTGTAGATGCGGTCTCCGATCTTCAAGACCTTGTCTCCCGTGAACTCGAATCCCATAGCCGCCTTGAAGGCTGAGGCGAAGTCGTCTGGGGTCAGGGCGAAGGAGACGAACTTGCAGACCAGAGCTGAGTCTATTACTGCGAAGTAGTCTTGGAAGAACTTCACCATCTGGGCCTTTTCGCTCGTGCTCAGCGGGTCCAACTTCTTCGGTATACCCAGTATCTCCGCGGCTATCATGTAAGCCCTGAGGTGGCATCCTCCCCTAACGGAGGTCGCGTAGCCGAGTGCGTGCCCCCAGACCCCACGAGGCTCGTAGGCTGGAAGCCCCAGCCACTTAACGCCCATGAACAGCCTACCCGAGCCCTTCCCAATCTTCTCCGAGGCTCTTCTCGCCCCCTCGGCCAGGAGCGCCCCGAGTTTACCCTCCTTCAGAGCTATGCGCCTCGTCAGCTCGACCATCGCCTCGTGGTTTCCGAAGTTGAGTTCCAGGCCGTCCGTGTCCTCCTTCGTCAGTATGCCCTTCTCGTAGAGCTCCATCGCCCATCCTATCGTGTTTCCAACCTCGATCGTGTCTATGCCGTATTTGTTGCAGATCGTGTTGGCGGCGTGTATTGCGTCTAGGCGGAAGACGCCGCACTGGCTTCCGAATGCCCAGACGGTCTCGTATTCTGGGCCTTCTCCTATGGTTCCCGCGTAGGGGCCTGAGGGGATGTAGCAGAACCTCGCGGACCTTATTGCGCAGAAGCGGCATGCCCTGTTCTTGACGAGTATCGTGTCCCTCATCGTTTCCCCGGAGTTGTTTACGGCTTCTGGGTGCCACCCCTGCTGGAAGTTGAAGGTCGGTAGAATTCCAGCCTCGTTAGTTATGTTCGTCAGCACGTTTGTGCCGTAGGTTGGGAGGGCGTTCCCGGTTACCGGGCTTTCCTTAATCTTGTCGTGTAGTTCGAGGGCTATTCGGTAGAACTCGTCCGGGTTCTCCACCGTTATGTCCTTGCCTCCCCTGCAGGCTATCGCCTTGAGGTTCTTGCTTCCCATGACCGCTCCTAGGCCGCATCTCCCAGCGGCCCTGTAGAGGGAGTCCATGATGCAGGCTTGGAGGACCATCTTCTCCCCCGCCGGGCCTATGTAGACGGAGCGTATCGTCTCGTCCCCGATTTCCTCCTTGAGTATCGCCTCCGTCTCGAAGCAGTCCTTACCCCAGATGTGGCCTGCATCCCTCAGCTCGACCTTCCCGTCGTCAATCCAGAGGTAGACGGGCTTCTCAGCCCTCCCGGTGAAGACTATGCCGTCGAACCCAGCGTACTTTAGTTCCGGCCCCCAGTATCCTCCGCTGTGGGCTTCACCCCAGATGGCTGTGGTTAGGGGTGACTTCCCGTAGGCGGCCCACCTCCCGGAGCAGGGGAAGAGCGTTCCAGTCAGGGGCCCCGTCATGAATATGAGCAGGTTTTCTGGGCTCAGTGGGTCTACGCCAGGCTTGAGGTTATCGTAGAGGATTCTTGCTGCGAATCCGTTTCCGCCTATGTAGTTTCTCATCCAGCCCTCTGGGATTTGCTCCTCACGCCAGCTCCCAGCTGTTAAGTCAACCCAGAGGATTTTACCCGCATAACCCTTAGGCACGGCCTACACCTCCTCTACTTCAGCGGGGGCTTATACCAGAGCTTCCTAAACATCTGGGGTGCGGTTGTGTAGGCCCTTGCGAAGTTCCTCCTCCGCCAGTCCACAGCCTCCTCCACGTCCACGACCTTCAGGGCGCTCTGCGGGCACTTCAGGCAGTAGCCGCACAGCTCGCACTTAACCGCCTTATTCGTCACCGGGTCTACGTGAACAGCCCCGTAGGGGCAGGCTAGGACGCAGACACCGCAGCCCGTGCACTTCTCCTTATCAACCACGACGACCTGAGTTTGCGGGTTCCTCGACAAGGCTCCCTCGGGGCAGGCGGGGATGCATAAGCCACATTGGGTGCAGAAAATCGGGGCGTCCATACCCGGCTCAAGCTTCACAACGTGAATCGCCGCCCTTCTGGGGTTGAACACTTTAAATTTGGCATAGGAGCAGAGCAGTTCACAGATTCCGCAGCCCGTGCACAACTCGTTATCAGCCACTAAAACTCTAGCCATTTTCCATAAACCCCCCTAACAGTATCTTGTATTTGTTTTAGTGAAATTTAAGACTTCCGAAACGTTTGGTTTTTACAAATTCAACGCTCTCAGACCGGGGTTGCTACTAAGGGTAAGGTTCTTGATGATGACGTGCAACCACGTGAAATCCCCCGTGTTTTAGCACACTCTCGGTATGGGCTCCCCGACCGGCATCTGAACCACCCTCGTCCCACCGACGACGGTTCTCATGAGCACGTATCCGGGTCTCTCCTTTTGGACTGTTCCTATTATGCATGCATCCTTGCCGTACTTCGTTCTCCTCGCCGCCTCCACGACCTCCGGTGCGAGTTCCGGGTCTACGGCGGCTACAACTCTTCCCTCGCATGTTACCTCCAGTGGGTCTATGCCCAGCATCTCCGACGCCGCCTTCACGGATTCCCTTACTGGGATTTGCTCCTCCTCCAGCCAGATGCTCACGCCCGACTTCCCAGCTATTTCGTTTAGGGCTGAGGCTAAGCCGCCCCTCGTTGGGTCCTTCATCGCGTGTATTCCGCCAACGTCCAGCATCGCCTTAACAGTCTCCCAGATTGGTGCAACGTCGGACTTCAGCTCCGCCTCGAAGCCTAGGCCCTCCCTAGCCGCTAGTAGCGCTACGCCGTGGTCTCCGACTGGGCCTGTTACGATTATTCTGTCTC
>QMYG01000117.1 GCA_003662535.1 Candidatus Bathyarchaeota archaeon | reverse complement strand
CGGCGTCTAGAACCGGATAGCCCTCCCACAGCAGACAAGGCGCCTCAGCCTTCACAGCTTCCTTCATAATATTCATCCACGCCTCCACGAGGCGGCCAACCTCGTCCGCCAGTTCCTCGTCCTGTTTCCCTATAGCTGAAGGCCTCCAAATGATGCCTAACCCGTCTGGGGCTGTCTTTCTTCCGAGTTCTAAAAGCCTATTTCTCGCTTCAGGCTGCGTTATCTTCCTGCTAACCCACACGCCCGGCTCCTCCACCACAACCATGTATTTACTAGCTAGCGAGAGGCTCGTGGACAAGACTGGGTGCCTGTGCTGGGGCGGCGCTGCCTTCACCTGCACCAGTAGTTCCGCATCCCGCTCTAATTGGCAGCGGTCTTCTTTGGATAGGATTCCCCAGCACCCGCCGATGTCTATGAGGCGTTTTTCTGCGTCTACCACCCTCCCCTTATATATTGAGTGGAGATTCACCCGCTGAGGCCTCAAAATTGCATCGTCCAACTGTTCTCTGAAGACGTGTCTCAGGGCTTCAACAGCCTCCCTGTTGCCGTGCGCCCAGACTCCCTGCCTGTCGGGCCTGTCATCTACGTCTACATCTGGCGTCTCCAAAATCGCCTCTATGCCGAGCCTCTCCCTAACAGGCTCCGACGGCTGGACGATACGGAAGCCGCAGTCCATTAGGAGCTTCGTCAGGGCTGTGGCGTAGACGCCCCTAACCCTTACGTCCAAGGGCCGCTCCCCAGCTTCTCAATCCTATATAACCCGTCTACCTTACTCACAGAAAACCTAGCGTTCAGTATTGTCTCCGTCAGCCAAATGTTCGTCTCCAAATGCTCGGTCATCTCCCTAGTTAGGTATAGGCAGGGCCCGTCGGCCATAGCCACGTAGGGCACGAGAATATCAGCCATGTGAACGTCAGCCGTCGCCCTCGAATCCAGCTCCCTAAGCAGAGCCTCAGCTGCCTCCCTACCAACCCTCTCGCTCGGCTTCCCAACCTCCCCAATGGCGTCAGCCCCCAAAAGGACGCCGGTGCTCGTCTCAGCCCAAAGAACTATGGAGCTTCCGGGCTGAATCGGGTTAGACTCGTCGTAAACCACCTCGATGTCTGCGTCTATACCCCTCCGCTTCAGAACCTTTCTGGCGGCGTCGGCCTGCCTATCGGCTACCCTTCGGTCTTTCAGGAGCGTGCAGACAGATATACCCCTCACCCGCTCCAGCTCCCCAAACTCATCCAACCAAATAGGCAGAAGCCTCCTACGGGGGCGAACACGGAGGGTGGCCTCGCCGTGCCCCTTCGGGTAATAGCCGTACCTATGCACGGTTATCTCCGCTTCGACGCCCATTTTCCTCAGGACTGGAAGCATAACCATGCGCAGATAATTAATCGTGGGTGCATTCCTGACATCCGTGCCCCCTCTGCTAACGTGAATCACGGTCTCCCTCTCGGCAAAAACGCAGATAGGAAGAACAGTCATTATGAGCATCGATATGCTCCCAGCAGTCCCAATCCTCGCACGAATTTCACCACCCCTAATCCGCCCCGGCGTGAACCAGATTTCCCTAGAGCTTACGCTGTCCCCGTCTACCTTTGCGTTGCAGAGCTTTGCGGCTGTGCGCACGGCTTCCAGATGTTGGGGTCTAAGCCCGGGGTTCGGCCTCTTCGCCCTGATTCTGTAGACGTGGATGCTCTCCCCAAGTATGGCCGCTAGGGCGACGGCCAACCTGAGAATTGTTCCACTTCCGCTCTTCTGGCTCCCATCAATCTCCAACATTCACCCCTACACCTCAACCCTCTAAATGCAACCGCCTCAAAAAGCCCCTCAGGGCCTCCAAATTATGGTTGAAACTAAGCCCTATAGGCGTTATGGAAACAGCACCCTCGACTCTCACGGCATAAATATCCGTTCCCTCAACATCGTCGGGATACATGCTCATAAACCAGCCCGGTATGCAGTAGCCATCCTCCCGGCTCTCGGCGAAGAGGTCGCCATACCCCTTATAAGAGAGCCTAGTAAGCCTAACCCTGTCGGGGTTCGCCCCCGGAGGCATGTTTATCGAGATTATGTCCACGCCGCTCGGCATCCCATGCTCCAGCACGCACCCAGCGATTTTCCCAGCGAGCTCCGCAAGAGGCCTCAGTTCATCTATGCTTACACGCCGTTTCTCCTCTGCGGTTCTAGAAACGTCTATGCAGTAGGAGACGGCTATAGCCGGGATTCCATGAATGGCAGCCTCTATTGTTGCTCCGATAGTTCCAGATGTTAGAAAGTCGTCTACACCTATGTTTGGGCCCAAATTTATGCCAGAAACCACCAAGTCTGGCCTACGCCCTAGCAGGCTACGTGAAAGCATCACGGCGTCGGCAGGTGTTCCACTGATAGCGTAGGCCTCGAAGCCGTCTGTAAGCTTCACCCTCTTCACTTTCACGCTCGCACCGCACGTGATTGCCTTGCCTGTTCCGCTTCTCTCGTGCTCCGAGGCGATGATATGCACGGTTCCGAGGCTATCCAGCGCTCTTCTCATCGCCAGTAGCCCGACGGAATGCACTCCATCATCGTTCGTTAGCAGTATTAGGCGTTCCTTCATGCCCCCCTTCACCAGCCACATCCGCACGAGGGTAGTTAAGGATTACCGCAACTTTTACTTTCACAAACCACCCACCACGGCATGGAAATATTCGTGGAAAAAAGACCTTTTAAGGACAAAAAACCGAGAAAAACGGGGCTGACGATGGAATCAGAACACTGCACAAACCCTTGGAACCCCAAATGCAGGAACACGGACATAAAAGTCTACATAAGGTATAATGGGAAAATCCACGCAATATGTAGCGAGTGCTGGGAGAACATCATAAAAAGGAAGATTGAGTGGGGAGACGGCTCCAAATAATTCAAAAACTCGGCTTTTAGCCCTTCACGACGGCCAGCGGAACCAGTCTGGCAACTCTCGTAGCTATTCCAACCTTATCGCTCACTTCAGCAACCCTATCAACAGACTTGTAGGCTGGGTCGTTCTCCTCTGCAAGGACACGCAGGGATGCAGCCTTAACCACGAT
>QMYG01000116.1 GCA_003662535.1 Candidatus Bathyarchaeota archaeon | reverse complement strand
GTTCAAGGTGGTAGACGGTGAGTTCGTCCAACTCCCAATAAGGACTGTGGACACAGGCTACGGAATCGAACGCTTCACATGGATTTCACAGGGGACTGTCAGCTGCTTCCACGCCGTCTACGGCCCGCTGCTGGACAAGCTCATCAGGATGGTCGGCCTAACAGACATAGACTGGAAGCTCGTGGAGCAGGTGTCACGCTACTCGGGAATAATGAACTTGGAGAAGGGCAGTAGCAGGCTCTCTGCGAGGAGCTCGGTGGCCAAAGTCCTAGGGGTGGATGTGAAGGAGCTGGACGAGGCTTTGACGCCCCTCGAGTCGGCCTTCGCAGTGATAGACCACACGAAGAGCCTAGCCTTCATACTGGCTGAGGGCGTCATCCCGTCAAACGTTCGTGAGGGCTACCTAGCGAGGCTCCTGTTCAGGAGAACATACAAGCTTCTCCGCCTCCTCAACGCAGAGGACAAACTAGCAGAAATCCTAGAAGCCCAAATAGAATACTGGTCTGAGGATTACCCGCACCTAAAGGAGATGCAGGACACGATAATGGAGATGCTGGCGATAGAGGAGGAGAAATTCAGGCAAACGCTCAGAAGAGGCTCAGAACTCGTCAGGCAATTCTCTAAGGAACTAATTTCAAAGGGAAAGAGTACATTCCCGAAGGAGAAGCTTGTGGAATTCTACGACTCACACGGGCTTCCACCAGAAATAGTGAAGGAGGTTGCGGAAGCTCAGGGCGTGAAGGTTGAAGTGCCGGACGACTTCTACATGATGATTGCCTCGAGGCACGTCTCAGCCCCCATGAAGGAGGAGGCCGTGCCAGCCCAGTTAGAAAAGGCCATAGAGGGTCTACCTCCCACCAAGCTCCTCTTCTACGAAGACCAACACATGAGAAGCTTCGACGCACGGGTTCTCAAAGTCATAGACGGCGTCTACGTAGTCCTAGACAGGACTGCCTTCTACGGGGCTGGCGGGGGTCAGCTCTCAGATACAGGCTACTTAGAGTTTGACGGGCAGAAGGCTCGTGTGGTGGACGTTCTGAGGGTTGGCCCAATACTTGTGCATAAAATTGAGGGGCCGGCGCCGAGGGAGGGCTCAGAGGTTCGTGGGGAGGTAGACTGGGAGAGGCGCCTAGCCCTCATGAGGTACCACACCGCTACGCACATACTACTAGGAGCCGCTAGGAGGGTTCTAGGAAACCACGTTTGGCAGGCTGGAGCCCAGAAGGAGCCAGAATACGCAAGGCTAGACATAACGCACTACAAACGCATAACCCCCGAACAGCTCCACGAAATAGAACGCCTAGCAAACGAAGTCGTTGTCAAGGACATACCCGTAGAAGCCAAGTGGATGCCCAGAGAACAGGCTGAACGCACCTACGGCTTCAGGCTCTATCAGGGCGGGGTCGTCCCCGGAAGAGACATACGTGTAATCCGCATAGGCGACTGGGACGTGGAGGCCTGCGGAGGAACGCACTGCAGGAGCACGGGCGAGGTCGGCCTCATAAAGGTGGTCCACACGGAGCGCATCCAAGACGGGGTGGAGCGCCTCGTCTTCACAGCGGGCCTGCAAACACTAAAGACAGCGCAAAAGTGGGAAGCGCTGCTCCACAGGTTATCAGAAATTATTGGGGCGCCCGTGTCAGACCTAGAGAGAGCGGCCTCGCAGGTCTTAGCCCAGCTCAGGGAGGCTAGGCGTGAAGTTAGCAGGCTGTCCAAGCTCCTAGCCAGATACGAAGCCAGAGAACTCCTAGAGAAGGCTCAAACAATAAACGGGGTAAAAATCGTAACCGAAGTGATGAAGGACGCAACAACAGAACACCTAATAGAAGTGGCAAGCGAGGCCGTCTCCCAAGAGCCAAACTCAGTAATCGTGCTCATCAGGTATGAGAAGTCGGCAAACTTCGTGATAATGGCCGGCGCAGAAGCCGTAAATAAGGGGGTAGACGCCGGCCGAATAGCCTCAGAGGCCGCTAAACCCCTAGGAGGGAGGGGCGGAGGAAGAAAGGACTTCGCCCAAGGGGGCGGCCCAAACGTTCAGGCCGTGAAGGAGGCCCTAGAGAGGGCCAGAACCATGATAATTAAGGAGGTAGTCGGGCGATGACCGAGATAGATTGGGACGAGCTGGAGTTAAAGTGGGAGAAACGCTGGAAGGAAGCAAAAATCTTCGAGGCAGACCCAGACCCGAAGAGGAAGAAGTGCTTCGTAACCTTCCCCTTCTCCTACATGAATGCGCCCCTCCACGTCGGACACGGCTTCACGGCTACAAGGGTAGACGCCTACGCTAGGTTTAAGCGGATGCAGGGCTACAACGTGCTCTTCCCCTGGGCCTGGCACTGGACAGGGACAACGATACTTGGTGCAGCCCAGCGCATCGCACGTGGAGACCAGTTCTTCATAAGCGTCATGCGGGATGTAGTCGGCGTCCCGGAGGAAGAGCTGGAAAAGATGAAGGACCCAGTCTACATGGCTAGGTATTTCACTAGGGAGAGCAAGCGGATTGTGGACCGTATAGGCTTCTCTGTGGATTGGAGGCGTGAATTCCACACAACTTCGCTTCACCCTCAGTTCAGCAGGTTCATAGAGTGGCAGTATTGGAAGCTCAGGGAGAAGGGCTACGTGATTAAGGGTAAGCACCCCGTCGTCTGGTGTCCCAACTGCGAAAGCCCAACAGGAGACCACGACAGGCTGGAAGGGGAGGGCGTAGTCCCAGAAGAATACATACTCATGAAATTCCCAATAGAGGACGCCTACCTCGTAGCCGCAACCTTCAGACCAGAAACAATCTACGGAGTAACAAACCTCTGGCTCCACCCAGACGCAACCTACGTCAAGGCAGAGGTAGACGGAGAAAAATGGATAATCAGCAAGGAAGCCGCAGAAAAGCTAAAAGAACAAAAGGAAGAAATCAAGATTCTATCCGAATTTAAAGGCTCAGAACTCATAGGAAAAACCTGCCTAAACCCAATAAACAAGAAGGAGCTCCCAATACTGCCGGGCTGGTTCGTAGACCCAAACCAAGCCTCAGGCGTAGTCTACAGCGTTCCAGCCCACGCACCCTACGACTGGCTAGCCCTAAGAG
>QMYG01000115.1 GCA_003662535.1 Candidatus Bathyarchaeota archaeon | reverse complement strand
CTGTAGGAAGCTCGGAGTAGACATACTGGTTGGAAGCGGGCATAAGAGCTGGGCGGCCTCAGCCCCAACAGGAATACTTGCAATGACCGAGGAGATGGCTGAAAAAATACTCAGGCCTTCTAGCATACGTGGAGACTGGAGCGGGAGGAGCTTCCCAGCGAAGGAGCTTCCGCTTCTCGGATGCACCGTGATGGGTGCACCGCTGATAACGCTGATGGCCTCCTTCCCAACAGTCGTGGAGCGTGTTCAACGCTGGGACGAGGAGGTGAAGAAGGCTAGGTTCCTCGTAGAACAGCTAGAACGCATCGAAGGCACGAGGCAGCTGGGGGTGAAGCCGAAGCAGCACACCCTCATACACATGGAATCTCAGGGACTATACAGGGTCTCGCAAACGCACAAGCGTAAGGGCTTCTTCCTCTATGATGAACTGAAGAAAAGACGCATAGTGGGAATACAGCCGGGACTGACAAAACACTTCAAACTAAACACCTACGGACTGACGTGGGACGAGGTGAGGCACGTAGCAGAAAGCTTCTTGGAAATAGCCGAGAAATACGGCCTAAAAACCTCCTAAAACCTCACTCCTCCCCGAACATCCTCCTCATTTCCCGTTCAACCTGCTCAGTTAGGGCCTTATACCTCCAGAAACGCCTGTTCCAGGCCCTGAGAAACTGCAGCTCCCTCAGGGCTAAGACGAGCCAGAGCGTGGACGCAAGCAGGTTCACGCCGAGATACACGACGAAGAGGCTGCCTAGAAAGGAGCCTAGCCTGTAGACCCATCTGAGTATGTTTGGGTGCAGGATTATGTAGAGTGCAACCGCTATCGACACGGGAGATGCAACAATCGAGGAGAGGCAAATGAAGTTGAACCAGAATCTCTCCTCGTTAATGTGGTAGATGAGCTGGTCTATCAGTTCGAGTAGGCTTAGCCTCTCCCTGTCTACGTTCTCACGGGTCATTCTCTCTTCAGCCATAAGCACCACCAACCCAAGATAAAACCCTTCCGTAACATGGTTAATCTATACTGCGTCCCTTTCTCGGGAACATTTCCTCGTAGGGTTGCAGTATCTTCTTGCAGAAGGCTATTCCCTTTTGCGTTATGCTGTATTCTATGATTCTTCTTTTCCCGTGCTTCACCTCTTTTCTGCTGATTAGGCCTTTCTCCACCATCTCGTCTAGTATCTCCTTGTGCTTCTTTAGGTTCAGCCCGCAGTAGCTTAGGAGTGTTGTTTGGTTTAGCGTTCCGTATTGGATGAGCCTGACGAGAATGTCTTTCCTTATGTATATCCTGTCCCTGTAGGGTCTTATCGGCATCGCCATCTAGTGCCTGTCCACGAATTATAAGTCTTAGCCACAAAAATTGGGGAATAGTCGCCGCCCTTCGCCTTCTTCTCCACCTTCTAGTCTACCTTCGTCCTGTAAGCCTTCACGTCTAGGCTCCAGTAGACGCCCTCTGGGTCTCTGGCAGTCCCCCAAATCTTCAGGAAGCAGCCCTCGTGGGTCGGCCTCCTATCCCTAGAGCGAAGAATGAAGTGGAGTGTTCCCCCTTCGCCCTCGCCTCTACCCTCGTAGGTGGCGTTCCTCAGAACCTTATAGTATGCGCCTACCCACCAATCGCTGGTGATGGCGTAGACTGTTTCGTTTATCTTGATTGTGCCGTGGACTATGCGGAAGAATATCCAGTTTCCGTGAACCTCAGAGACCTCGCATAGAAGCTCGGCAGACGCTGGAACGGAGACCTCCTCACCATTTATCCTCGCCTTAGCCTCTCCGACTACCGTTGATATGGCGTATCTGTCCCCGACAGAGGCGTTGAGAATCGGGTCGGCGGAGATGGGCGCCATAAGAAAGCCAGCCACGAATAGGGACAGAAGAGCCACAGGCACCAACACTAGAGCAACCTTCGCCTTACTCACCATCACTAAACCACCTCCACGAAAAATATCCTAAAAATACCGTAATTACATTGCGATTCTTTGTTAATACACCGAATTAATTAACAAAGTTACCGAACAAAATCATCAATCTTCGCCTCAGCTATTCGTGTTTCACATCGTCTACCACCTCTTTGAAGACCTTTATCTGCCTGTAGTCCTCGACGAGAGGCAGTATTACTAGGGCGTCTACGCCCATCCGCATAAGCTGTGTTAGGCGTCTGCGAACCTCACTTTCGTCTCCGTAGAGGGCTAGGTGCCTCGCAGACCTGAGCATCACTTCCTTAACGTCCTCGTCTACGGCGTCTACTCCTCCGCTGGACAGCAGTTCTGCTACCTTTTCCCCGTCGTAGCCTGCCTCCGCTAATTCCTCCTGAACCCACCTCCTACGGAGTATGTAGCCTCCCAGCCTTCCCAAGAGAAAGTCCACGTCTACCCTACCATCGCAGTGGAATGGAGCGTAGACGGCTATCGGCGTCTCCTCACCAGCTATCTCCCTAGTTATAGCTATGTTTTCCCTCAGGTCTCTATCGAGGAGTAGGAAGGGCACAAAGCCGTATTTCTTGGCTAGTCGTGCAGCCTCCTCAACGACGCCCTCGCTTCCTATAAGAACCTGCTTCCTGCAGTGTCTACCAACATACTCGGCGGCCTTACCCAAGTATTTCGCTGGGTTCCTCCTCCGCTCGGCAGGGCTGAGATACTTCCTATTCCCAGCTACGATACAGAGGCCAGCGTTTTCGTGGCTGTTCACCACTGGAATCGCCTTTTCAAGCCTAGCGAAGCCGTCGTTCCGCCTAGCAGACACCGTCAGAACAGTTATTGGGTTTCCGTCACGATAGCTGTGCTGGAGTAGACGGCTATACTCCTCTATCGATATGTCTGTGTCCGCCCACTCGGCATCCAAAACGTGTAGATTTAGGCAGTTTTCAGCCACAGACTTGGAGACTTCCAGAAGATTCTTAAACTTCTCTTCGGGGGTTTTTCCGAGCCGAGAGCTTTTAGTCGCCTTCCCGACGTGGGAAGCGATACCCCCTATGGAATGAACTCACCTCGCACCTCCATAACCCCCAGATACAGGGGATGAAGCCCGACACTATATAAAAATTTCCACGCCACCATAAGCAGGAAACGGACGAATCCTAGCTTTTAATCATTTTTCAAAGCGTTTAGCTACAATCACCATCATAATCGCCGCCATCAGCACAACAAGTTCCATGTTTTGGAGCAGAAAGGCCAGAGCCACCTTCTGCCTATTTATAGG
>QMYG01000114.1 GCA_003662535.1 Candidatus Bathyarchaeota archaeon | reverse complement strand
GGCCTCATACTCGGAAGGATGGCTAGCGTAGTTGCGAAGAGGCTCCTAATGGGGGAGAGAATAATCCTCATAAACGCTGAGAAAGCCGTAATCTCGGGGAAAAAGGGGAGCATTGTGCGTGAAGCTAAGCGTATGCTCGAGATAGGGCATCCGGGAAAGGGCCCGCTCCACCCGAGGAGGCCCGACAGGATTGTGCACAGGACGATTAGGGGCATGCTCCCTAGAAAGAAGCCTCGGGGCCGTGAGGCCCTCCGCCGACTAAGAGTCTACATCGGGGTTCCCGAGGAGCTCAGGGGCAGGGAGGCTCAGACCATACCTGAGGCTAGGGCTGATAAGCTCCGATGCCACTACATAAGCGTAGGCGAACTAGCGAGGGAGATTGGCTGGAGGTCCGAGCCTTGAGGAGGAAAATACTGCTCACGAGCGGGAAAAGGAAAACAGCCATCGCAAGGGCTGTTGTCAGGCCGGGGAAGGGTAGGATAAGAATTAACAGGGTTCCGGTCGAGATATGGGAGCCTGAGGTGGCCAGGGCGAAGATAATGGAGCCGCTCATCATCGCTGGGAAGGAGGTTTGGGGAGAGCTGGACATTGATGTGAAGGTTTCCGGCGGGGGCTTCATGGGGCAGGCTGAAGCCGCCAGAATGGCAATCGCTAGGGCGCTCTGGAAGTGGACGAAGAGCAACCGCCTCAAAAAGGCGTTTATAAGCTACGACAGGACGATGATTGCCGGAGACCCACGCCAGAAGGAGCCGAAGAAGTTTGGAGGCCCAGGCGCAAGAGCGAGGTTCCAGAAGAGCTACAGGTAGACGGGTAAACGGGGATGCAATAAGTATATGTATGGGCGTAATCCCCATAAAGACTGTTTGGAGGCCTGATAAACCCTTGATAATTCCAATTAGGTGCTTCACCTGCGGCAAACCCATAGGGCACCTATGGGAGGAATTCGCCAGAAGGGTGAAGATGGGTGAAGACCCGGGCAAGGTGCTGGACGACCTTGGCGTAACTAGGTATTGTTGTAGGCGCATGCTCCTGTCGCATGTCGAGATTATTGACGAGGTTCTCAAGTTTTATGAGGTGAAGGGTTAGAGTTGAGTTATCCCACAATCATAGAGGATGTGAAGGCGAGGTGCGTCCTCGACAGCCGTGGCGACGAGAGTATAGAGGTAGACGTTTACACGGTCGGCGGGATGGGAAGGGCTGCCGCCCCGATGGGCGCTAGCAGGGGGGAGGCGGAGGCACGGCCCTATCCCGAGGGAGGG
The DNA here is from genome assembly GCA_003662535.1 of Candidatus Bathyarchaeota archaeon. Classification (GTDB taxonomy): domain Archaea; phylum Thermoproteota; class Bathyarchaeia; order EX4484-135; family B24-G1; genus B24-G1. Next base: position 1,936 of record QMYG01000114.1, on the reverse strand, counting down.
GTTGCCGCCGCCCTAGAGGAGGTCGAGAAGGTTGTGGCGCCGGAGCTTCTCGGAATGGATGCGGCAGACCAGAAGGCGATAGACGAGCTGCTCCACGAGCTGGACGACACGCCGAACTTCGAGAGGCTCGGCGGAAACACAGCCTACGCCATATCGCTCGCTGTGGCTGACGCAGCCGCAAACTCGCTCGGCATACCGCTATATCAGCATCTGGCCGGCATACTGGCGAGAGAGCTGCCCTACCCGCTGGGAAACGTTGTTGGTGGGGGGAGGCACATTCACGGCATGGGCCCCGACCTGCAGGAGTTCCTCGTCCTTCCTGTCGGGGCTAGCACCTTCCTCGAGGCTGTTAGGGTGAATGTGCAGGTTCACAGGCGTGTGTGCCAGCTCCTCAAGGAGGTAGACCCGCACTTCGCTGGCGGCACGGGGGACGAGAACGCCTGGGCCACAAGACTGCCGTGCGAGGACGTTCTCAACATACTTTTCAAGGCGTGTCAGGACGTGAGCGACACAACGGGCGTGGAGTGCAGAATAGGCGTAGACGTCGCCGCCTCAACACTCTGGAACCCGAGCGAAGGCGTCTACCACTACAAGAGGTCAGGCGTGAAAAGAACCCGGGAAGAGCAAATCCAATACATACTAGACCTGATAGACAGATACAACCTCTACTACGTTGAAGACCCCTTCATGGACGAAGACTACGAAAGCTTCGCAGAACTAACAAGAAAAGCAAAGAACTGCCTCATCTGCGGGGATGACCTCTTCGTTACGAACCGCAGGAGGCTGGAGCAGGGAATCCGTGTCGGGGCTGCCAATGCGATTATCATAAAGCCTAACCAGATTGGAACGCTCACGGACGCTTGGGAAACCTCAAAACTGGCACTTTCAAACGGATACGTTCCAGTCGTCTCCCACCGTTCCGGGGAGTCTGTGGATACGCATATTGCTCATTTGGCTGTAGCTTTTCATGCGCCGATAATAAAGACTGGCGTGATCGGCGGGGAGCGTGTGGCGAAGCTCAATGAGCTTATAAGGATTGAGGAGATGATTGGAAGCGAGGCTAGGATGGCTAGACTGCGGCTGTGAGGTGCGTATGGGATGTCCGAGAAGGAAGGCGAGAAGGAGGAGAAGGCCCAAGAGGAAGAGGAGTTCCTGCTCCCAAGGGACGTACTCCTATCGGCGGGCCTACACATAGGCTCAAGAATCAAGCTAAAGGAGATGGAGCAATTCATATACAAGGCGAGGCCTGACGGCCTCTTCGTCCTAGACCTCAAAAAGACGGACGAACGCATAAGAATAGCGGCAAAGTTCCTAGCAAGATTCGAACCATCAAAAATAGTAGTCGTCTCGGCGAGAATGTACGGCCACGAGCCTGTCAGGAAGTTCTGCGAAGTCGTCGGGGCGACGCCGATAGTTGGGCGCTTCATCCCAGGCTCCTTCACAAATCCGCAGTTTCCGGGGCATATAGAAGCGGACGTAGTCCTCGTAACAGACCCGAGGGCTGATGAGCAGGCAGTAAGGGAGGCGAGTAAGATAGGCATACCTGTGGTGGCGCTCTGCGGGACTGACAACTCGCTGTCAAACATAGACCTAGCTATACCGGTGAATAATAAGGGGAGAAGGGCCCTCGCAGTCGTCTACTGGCTCCTAGCGAGGCAAATCCTGAGAGAGAGGGGAGACATAGCGCCAGACGAGGACATACCCCTAACAATAGACGACTTCGAAACAAAAATAGAAGAATAAACCCTTCTTTCCGAGTCTTATCTACATGATGGGCAATTTTTATGATTAGTGGCTGTTTTGTTAATGGAGTTTTAAAAAATTCTGGAGCCGGGGGTGGGAGTCGAACCCACTTTAAGCGGGTCTGCAGCCCGCCGCCTAGCCGCTCGGCCACCCCGGCCCATTTTCTGGTTTGTTTCTTAGTTTATTTAAGGGT
>QMYG01000113.1 GCA_003662535.1 Candidatus Bathyarchaeota archaeon | reverse complement strand
GCTCTCATAGCGGTTCAGCCGCTTTTCTCGAGCCTTATATTCGGGAGGCTGAGCCGACGGGGCAAACCTTAACGCACACACCGCAGACAGGACTCCTGTAGCGTGGGTCTGCCTCAATGTTGTAGAGGCGCCAGGCGCAGGCCTCCACATCCAGAACCTGCTCCCTAGTTGGTGGAAAAACTTCGAAGTCTACCGCCTTGATTGCCTTGACCGGGCAGGCTTCTATGCATTTTGTGCAGTCTCCGCACCTGTTTTTCATCGGCTCGTTTGGCCTCAGCTTCAGGTCTGTGAGTATTGTGGCTAGCCGCATCCTTGGGCCGAACTCCGGGTTTATGACTAGGAGGCTCTTGCCCATCCACCCCAGACCTGCGAGGACTGCTACAGCCTTGTGCGAAATCGCCCCTAGATTACGCCTCAGGTCTACGGTCTGAGACGCTGGTATGGGTAGGGCTTTACCTCCCAGCCTCTGGCACTCATTTGCGATTCTCAGGGCCATCTGGTCTAGCATGGAGTTCACGACCCTGTAGGTGTGGGCGTAGATGCTGGTCGGGTCATCCGGCGTTATTGCGTCTACCACAGCGTCTGGCAGCCTGACAGCTATGGAGATTGCGTAGGGGAACCTGCTGAGGAGACCCTGCGAGACGCCATACTGGTCTCTGTAGTTGCTTAGGTCTGCAACCCCGAAGAGGTCTGCCCCTATACTCAGGGCGAACCGCCTGAGCTGCTCCGTCGCATCCAAAGCCCTGCCTCACCAACCTTAAAGCAGGCCCTTCCTGCGTTTATAATCCTCCAGCCTGCGTCTAAGCTCCTCTATCGGGCTTTCGTGATAGTCCACGCTCAGGTCTAAAGTGGGGCTTCCAGGCCTAGCCACCAGCAGTGCGGAGGAAACCGTACCCCTGCGGTCTCCTCCAGCCCTCTCCCCAGCTTCTAGTGCGAGAAGGAGCCTCTCCTCGAAATTTAGGCGTGTATTACGCTTGAAAGCCTCTTCCATCGCCAAAACAACTTCTTCTCCACGCAGGAGGTTTCCAGCCACGACGTAGTTTGCCCCAATCCTGTGCCCCGACCACCTCGGCGTCCGTCTACCCGTATGTGCTGCCTTCCTCCCCCTCGAGTCTATGATGGCTACTTGGCGGTATTCCCTGCCCGCATCACGCTCTAGGAGGTATTTGAGCACCTCCTTCGGCTCTAGGCCCCGTTTAAGGAGCTTAAGCCCGAGAACCCCATACATTATCTCCGTGTATCCCTGAGTCGCAATAGCCCCAACGCCGAGCGCTAGGTGTGGAACCCTGCTCCTGACCCCGACAGCGCCGGTAGCCACAGCAACCCCGAGGGCCCCGCTCTCGGGGCACCTAGCCACGATGGAGAAAGTTCCAAAAGCCGACATCCCCCTTACTCTCCGTATTTCAGGAGCAAATCCATAAGAGCTTTCTGGTCTACCTCAGCCCAAGTCCTCCAGTCTAGGTAGAGGTTCCCCTGCTCGTCTTCGCTCAGGTAGCCAGCCCTTATGTAGCGTTGCAGGCCAGCCTTAACACGCCAGCCGGGAAGCTTCTCTTCCAAAACCTTCTCCACATCCTGCCTCGGGGCTCTGCCACCCCTAACCGTGATGAAGAGTATGGCGACAGCGAGCCCAGCTAGGTCGTCTATACGCCACCCGCAATACTTCGCCTCAGTCGGGGTGAGCACGCCCCTAAGGCGTATGTAGAAGCGGCTTCTGGCCTCTCCTTCGGGGGCTGGCTCCTTCACCTCGTAGACCTGCAGGTCTAAGTCCTTCAGGTATTTGTCCAACAGCTCTAGGGCCTTCCTGTAGTCTGGGCCCAGCGTCCTCTTAAGCTCGCTTGAAGATGCTCCCGGCAGCCTGTGTCTTCGGAAGAAGAGTAGGTGGGCAGCCCTGCGAATCTTTCGTAGGTAGACTGCCTTAGGCTTTCTGGGCATTTCTCAGCCGCCTCCAGTCCTCAAAGCTGAGGGCTATGGGAATCGAGATAGTCCTAGCGGACTCCGCTGGGGGGCTAGGCTCCTCGACGGCCATGAGATACATCTCCTCCTCGAAGGGGCGAACCTCAAGCCTCGCATAGCCGTAGGTTATGAGGAAGCTCGTCAAATAGGCCCTTCTAGCTGTTTTCTCGTAGCTGTCTGCGAGGATGAAGTCCCAGTATCGAATTTTCCCCTCCTTGGTTCTCTCCTTAAGCTCTTCCCAGAGGGCTAGGAGTTCCCTCTCGAAGTCCTCGGTTAGTATCTGTGGGGGTTCCGCCTCCACCACCCGTGCCTCGGCCTGCAGCCCCAGTAGGCGGTCGGCCAGCGGCTTCAGCTCCCCCCAGTAGCGTAGAGCGTTTTCGAGGCTGTGGGGTGTGAGCTGCTCAAGCTCCACAACTGGGTGCCAGCTTCTGAGGAAAATTTCGGCTAACGCCTCCTTGCTCAGGCTTCTCAGCTTCTCCTCTATGAGGAAGGGGTCTCTGTAGAGCTTTGTAGACCTCCCCCTAACCCACTCGCCCTGATGCTTAACGACTGTTGAGACACCCTCAACCGCCTCCACGTCTAGGCAGAGGTCTTCTAGGCTCTTCCAGTTGGGGAAAAGCTCCCTGATGATTGCTAGGAGGCTTCCAACCTCGACGGCGAAGGGGTCTACCTCACCCTGCTCCACACGCCTGCACAGGTTTATGACACGGCGAAGCCTCTCACGCCCCCTCTCAACAGAGTCCCGTTTCCCCAAAATTTCAGCGCTCCCACGAAACAAGCTGAACCCAGCCCTATAAGCTTTATCAGAAAAGCAAAACAAGGCCCAAGATTCATCTGCCAATCCGCTCAGAACAATAACGATTTAAGGCTTAGACGTAAACAAGATGAAGGTAGGTGCCAATCCTTGAGAGACCTAAGCGAGGCGAGGGATGCGGTCGTCAGGTATCAGTTCGCTGAGAGGATTAAGTCCCACCTCATCGTCTCCTTCAAGATGGTAGACTACGTGGAGAGCTTGCAGGGAGACGCACGCATAGGGGCTGAGGGGCTACTCCTAACCTACTTGGAGGCTGTCATGGCGGAGATACGCATCGCCTACAACGCAACAAGGCAAGAATGCTTCCTGAAAATAGAGGAGAAACTCTCGGAGGCCGCGGACGGAATAAAGGAGAATAAGCCTCCAAAATCTAGGACGCACATAACCGAAGCATTAACGATGACCACGACCTGCGCAACGGAGCCCGCTGAGAAACTCATAGAACTTGGGCTACTT
>QMYG01000112.1 GCA_003662535.1 Candidatus Bathyarchaeota archaeon | reverse complement strand
TCACAACCCTAATCCTGCTGGAGGCCGGCTGAAACCTGCCGTAGTGCTGTGCGGAGCAGACGAGCTCGCAGATTCTGCATCCCGTGCATTTGTCGTAGTGGACGAGGAGAACCTTCAAGGCTTTCCTGCCTCCTCACCCTTCTGGGAAGTATCTAGCCCTAGTTGGGCATATACTTACGCATAGACCGCAACCATAACACTTCTCCACGACTGTCTTGGAAACCTTTCTGCGGGAATCGGCAAGCTCGACCATCTCTATGGCGTGGTAGACGCAGGCCCTCTCGCAGATTCCGCAGCCCGTGCACCTCTCCACGTCTACCTCAGGTGCTAGGGCCACAGTTCTTAGTGGTTTTTCGGGGAGCCACTTGAGTGCCATGCCCCGTATATCCTCTAGGGAGTCGTAGCCGTGCTCCCTGAGGAATTCCTCTATCTCCTTTGCTACTCTGCCGTAGATGCCTGGCCCCTCCAAGATTGCACCCGTGCATATCTGCACTGCGTAGGCGCCGGCCATGATGTGTTCTACGGCGTCTCTCCCGCAGAGTATGCCTCCGACGCCGATGACTGGAACCCTGACAGCTTTGGAGATTTCTGCGACGCACCTAACGGCTATGGGTTTTAGGGCTGGGCCTGAAAGCCATCCGTAGCCGTATCTGCCTCCGAGAAGAGGCTTTCCGGTCTCCACGTCTATGTGGAGTGTCGGGCCGTAGGTGTTTATTGCGACGATGCCGTCCACGTAGGGCTCAACAGCCTTAGCGAAGGGAACTATGTCGGGGAGGTGCGGGCTCAACTTAGCGAATATCGGGATTTCCACAGACTCCCTGAGCGTTTTGGCGACTTCGGCGACAGGCTTCGGGTCGAAGCCGACGTAGTGGGTGGAAAACTCTATGCCGTCTACGCCTGCACGCTCGACGAGGGGGCCGAGCTTCGCCACGTCCTCAGGCGTGTAGCCTATGCTGGCTATCACTGGGAGGCCTGTCCCCTTCGCTAGGGCGTATTCACGCTCAATCCAACGCTGATAAGGTATGTCAGACCAGAGTTCGCTGTTCAGGAAGCCGTAGGTCGTGTAGGCTGGGAAGCCCCTGATTTTCACTGGCCTGTCTCTGTCTACCACAGCCATGCAGGGCCTCGGAACCTCAGCAGGCCTAACGCTAATCGTCTTTGCGACGAGCCCGCCAGCCCCACCACGAGCCGCCTCGACTAGGGCTTCTCCATCACGGGACGGGGGGCCAGCCGCAGTCAGCACGGGATTCCTGAAGCGTATTCCAGCGATTTCCACGGATAAGTCTACCAACTGTGGGCTCCCCCTTCCAACTAGGCTTTGGCGAGCTTCCCCATGGCCTCCAGCTGGTCTGCCACGTCTGCCAGGCCCAGACGAACGAGCGTGCTCCTGTAGGGTAGGCCCGTCTCGTAGTCCCAGCCCCTATGCTGGTAATACTCCCTCAGCATGGGCTCTAGGTTGCAGACCTGCCCCTTAGCTGGGCCGTGCGGCATGGGCTCCTTCGTGAAGCGTTCTGGAAGGGTTTCGTCCTTTCGTGTTATGCCCTCACGGAGGTTGAAGCACCTGCGCAGGTTGCAGATGCGTTCAGCCGCTAGGCGCACCGCCTCCACGCTTGAGTACTCCTCCATGCCTGTCAGCGGGGGCAACAGTTTTGCGATGTGGTCGAAGTAGTAGATTGGGGGCCACATCGTCCCATATTTGCAGAGCAGAAGCGAATCCACAACCGCATAGAGGTCCTCCATGTCCTTAACCAACAGGCCCTTATACTGTTCGCTGAGCCTGTCCATGATTACTTCAGCCTTGTCCTCCCCGAAGCGTTCAATCACAACCTGCGGGTAGCCCAGCTCCTCAAGCGAGGAGAGGCTACGCAGGTGGTCAGCCCCACGAACAGAAATCGCATAGGTGCAGCCTACGGACTTCTGGGCCCTCGGGTCTTGACCTGAGGCCTCCATGCCCTTAACGTGGATGGCGAAGCGCTCAGTGCCCCTGCCCACCTTCTCTGATGCACGCTTCGCCCCCTCAGCTAACAGGTCTCCGAAGCCTTCACGCCTAGCAATCTTGTGTATAAGCTCAATCATCGCCTCATAGTTCCCCCACCTCAAATCCAGGCCGTCTACGTCCTCCCTCGTTAAGAGGCCGTGCTCATAGCACTCCATAGCCCAAGAAATCACCTTCCCAGTCGATATGGTGTCCAGTCCGTAGAGGTCGCAGAGCAGGTTAGCATAAATCACAGACTCCAAGTTAGAGTTCATGCAGTTCGAGCCCAAAGCGAAAATAGACTCGTATTCTGGGCCTCCAACTAGGGTTCCTGCGTAGGGGCCGTCTCGGATGTAGGCGATGTACTTACACTGTATGGCGCAGCTGAAGCAGCTGGCTCTGGCTATGCGGTAGTTTTTCCGCATGGCTTCTGGGCCTATCTTCTCAGCCTCCTCGAAGACTCCTGTCCAGTGGTTCTTCGTTGGTAGACGCCCTATGGCGTTGAGCATCTCCACGAGGCAGGGCGTCCCATACTTCCCAAGCGAAGACTCAGCAGCCTCCCCCCAAACCCCCTTCGTACACAAGTAAATAGCCTCGTCCACGACCTGCATGAAGCGCTCAGGGTCTGCGACCTCCACGTCCCTACTTCCACGAACAGCGATAGCTTTCAGGCGTTTGCTTCCCCAAACAGCGCCTATGCCGGTTCTAGCGGCGGCCCTATTCATTTCAGAAATTACGGCTGAAATTCGCACCAAGTTTTCTCCTGCCTGCCCGATGCAGGCGATTTTGAAGCTTTTGTCTCCAAGCTCCTCCCAAAGCATGTGCGTCGTCTCCCTCGTGTCCTTGCCCCAGAGGTGCTCTGCGCTCTTCAGCTCCACCCTGTCGTCGTCTATTAGTAGGTAGACGGGCTTGGGGCTTCTGCCCTGAAAGACTATCATGTCGTAGCCTGCAAACTTCAGCTCAGGCCCAAAATGCCCGCCAGCATGGGACTCACCCCAGATTCCGGTCAGCGGGGACTTAGCGGCCATCATGTATCTCCCGGCTGGCGGGAAGGCTGTGCCCGTCAGGGGGCCAACAGCCACGACCAAGCGGTTTTCAGGAGAAAGCGGGTCTACCTCAGGCCCGACCTCGTCCCAGAGGATGCGGGCCGCAAAACCTGTGCCACCGATATACTGCCTCGCAAACCCCTCATCAAGCTCCTTCACTGAGACGTGGCCCGCCGTCAGGTCGACGCGTATCACCCTTCCCGCATAGCCC
>QMYG01000111.1 GCA_003662535.1 Candidatus Bathyarchaeota archaeon | reverse complement strand
GGTTTGTGGAGTCTCCGCATTCTGGGCATTCACGCTCGTTTGTGATTATTTTACACTTCCTGCACGCCTTCTCCACCAACCCCTTCGCCTCCCTCAGCCTGCCCCTCCTCGCCCCTCGCCCGCCTCACCTCCTCCTCAATCCACTCCAGCTTCCCTAGGAAGGGCTGCCTCGCAGTTACGCCGACTTTTCCGAAGCTTCCACCCCTCTTGAAGGAGACTGCGGTTACCCTGACCCTGATTATGTCTCCTACACGGAGCTTCCTTCCCGTCTGCTTTCCTGTGAGGATGCCCTGTTTCCTGTCGTAGGATATGTAGTCGTCCATTAACTGCGATATGTGTAGGAGTGCGTCTATCGGGCCTAGGCGTATGAAGGCCCCGAAATCCGCAACCTCGACAACCTCCCCCTCCATAATCTCCTGTATTTCCGGCTTGAAAGTAAGCAACGTAAACACGACACGATTATATGTCCCGCCGTCCCCAAGCACGATTTTGCCGACCGGGTCTACGTCTACGTCTATAACTGCGATGATGTAGCCCAGCTCCTCGTCCAGCATCCCCTCATACTTCTTCTTCAGCTGCTCCATGGTTACCTCGTCTATGGGCTCCCAAAACCTGTTTGGGGGTATGCGAATCACATCTTCTAGCATAACTAGCTTAAACATGTGCTTAGCCCTCTAAACGTGGACTTCAGATAAAAGGGCTGAACACACATAAATAAAAGCTCTTTGATTTGGCGGGGAGGCTAGGGCGTGTAGCCTTCAACCTCGAGATGGGACATATCACGCAGGAATATCGTTGCAATCTGCTTTTCTCTGAGTTTTCTCCTAAGTTCTGCATCGTTTGTGGCAACTGGGCATCTCCATTCTTCAGCGATTCTGACGAGAAGCTCGTCTACGCTCTCCCCCTCCCTCCTTTCGACGTAGATTATGTGGCAGCGCTTCGCTAGCTTCAGTGCTAGTCTTGCCTGTCTGCGGAGCCTCTCGCTCTCCACGTTGGAGAGCCTCTCGATTTCTTGGTAGACGGGGCTTAGAATTATTGGGTCTACCTTCGTCTCTAGGACACGGTTCAGCTCCTCAAATATGTCTATTTTGAACTGTGGGGGGATTAATAGGAAGTTTGAGTCTAGGAGAACCTTAACGGCCATTTGGCTATTGTATCACCCCGTAGCCTATTAGTCTCCATCTCCCATGAATTCTCCTGCTTATTGCTACTCTGGCGCCGTCCTCTGCGCAGACGGGCCTCCCAAGCTTAACGGCTACAGTTTCCCCGCTTACCGACTGGACGATGCCTGACGTGGCGGCTGTTCCCACGTCCAGTAGCAGGAGTTCCCCAGACTTTATCGCCTCGACCTTCGTCATCTCCTTCGTACCCATAGCCCTCTCAAAGAGCGTCGTTTCAAGCTCCATCTCCGCCCTGACAGGCGGCAGCGTCTCTGGTTTTCCCGCAACGCTCCCTATGAGCCTGTCAGCCTTCGTGAGGGAGGGGTCGAGCTTCGTTCCCACCCCGATTAGCCCGCCGCACTTCGCCTCCTCAAGGCTCTTGTTCCCCGAATGTAGACTCACAATCTCCGTGTATAGGGGCTCGTATTCGCCCTTCCCCTCAGGCTTAACTCCAGGCCTAATCTCTATGTCGTCCCCCACGTGGAACACGCCCTGAATGATTGTGCCCCCGATGACGCCGCCCTTCAGCTCCTTCGCTGGTGTTCCCGGCTTGTTCACGTCGAAGGAGCGGACCACATACATGCGTGGGGGCTTGGTCGGGTCTCTCTCTGGTGTTGGGATGTGCTCCTCTATTGCCTGAAGCAGTGCGTCTATGTTTATGGAGTGTTGTGCTGAGACCGGGATTATGGGCGACTTCTCAGCAATTGTCCCCTTAACGAACTCCCTTATCTCCTCGTAGCTCTTCATCGCCCTCTTCTTATCCACGATGTCTATCTTGTTTTGGGCGATGACGATGTTCTTTATCCCTATTATCTCTGCGGCGGCTAGGTGCTCCCTAGTCTGGGGCTGCGGGCAGGGCTCGTCTGCTGCGATGACGAGAATCGCACCATCCATGATTGCGGCTCCAGAAAGCATGGTAGCCATGAGAGCCTCGTGCCCGGGTGCGTCTACGAAGCTTAAGCCCCTAAGGAACTCGGTCTCAGAGCCGCAGTGGGGGCAGGTCGGCTCAGTCCCGTAGCACTGAGGTGGAGGGCACTTCGGGCACTTATAGACGGGTGCATCGGCATAGCCAAGCTTTATAGTTACACCCCTACGAAGCTCCTCGCTGTGCCTAGCAGCCCAAACACCAGTAATCGCCTGAACCAACGTAGTCTTACCATGGTCTACATGCCCAATCGTTCCAATGTTTATCTCCGGCTGCACTGGAAGATACTGGCTCTTCGGCTTTCCCGACATCCCGCTCTCCACCAACAATAATAAGATGGTAGACCTGACAAAATTAACTCTTTTGCCGTAGTTTAAGGTGTTCAGCCTGTCTTTCAAGTCTTTAAGAAAATAAATAATTAATAATACTATCAGCTCAACCATCGTAAATTTGGTTCTTGTAGGAACAAAATTTTAAATTTATGCTAGTTGCAACACTAATCTTAATTATGCTAATGACGGTCTACCATTAGCAGGTGGCAGATATCCTTAAAAATCAACCTTCTTTTTCTTCAGTTTCACCCGATTCCTCAGCCTTTTTCTCCCGCTTCTCCTTCTTCTCTGATTTAGCCCTCTTCTTTGCCTTTTTCGGCTTCTCCACAATCTTAACGTTCACCTGAACGATGTCCTCCGTGATTACGTTCCCTCTCACCATCTTCCTACGCCTTTCACCCTTCCTTCTAGGCTTAAATCCAGGCCCACTAGTCAGAATTATCCTCTTCCTAACGCCTCCATGAACGTCCGGCCTCATAGGGAAGCCGTCCTTGTCTGTGCCACCAGTGATGAGGAGCTTGTATCCGGGTAGCCCCAAAACTGCTCCGTCGAAGGTTTCACCTATTCTCAGGCCGACGATGGGCGCCGCCTTAGGCCCTTCGACCTCTACAGACTGTGCTTGTCCGGTTTCAGGGTCTGAAACGACAACCTTAAACTTCGCCAACGCCTCGCACCTCTCCCGTCCCAGCTTCTCCCTTCAAAGGGAGATGATGAAATCATATTTTAGGATTTAGGTGTCTTTAGGCATGGTGGAGTCTGTTGATTATCCCTATTAACCCTTTTCGATTGATTAATGCAGTATGAAACTGCATTAAT
>QMYG01000110.1 GCA_003662535.1 Candidatus Bathyarchaeota archaeon | reverse complement strand
GACGAGAAGAATTCAAAACGACATCAGATATAAAAATTAAACGCATATACACGCCGCTAGACATAAAAGACATGGACTACATGCGTGATTTGGGGCTTCCGGGAGAATACCCCTTCACTCGTGGAATACACGCAACGATGTATAGGGCTAGAATCTGGACGATGAGGCAGTTCGCAGGCTTCGGCACAGCCGAAGACACAAACAAGCGCTTCAAATACCTGCTGGAGGAGGGCGAAACAGGCCTAAGCATCGCCTTCGACTATCCGACAATAAGGGGCTACGACTCAGACCACCCGCTCTCACGTGGAGAGGTCGGAACCTGCGGAGTCGCCATATCCACACTAAAAGACTTCGAAATCCTCTTCGACGGCATACCCATGGACAAGGTTACGACATCCATGACAATCAATGGGCCAACCATCCCCATACTGTCTATGTATATTGCCACTGCTGAGAAGCAGGGCGTGCCCCAGCACGTTCTTGGCGGCACGGTGCAGAACGACATGCTGAAGGAGTTCGTTGGCCAGAGGCTGATAATCTGGCCTCCCGAGCCCTCCGTTAAGCTGGTTGTAGACGTTATCGAATACTGCACGAAGTACATGCCTAGATGGAACCCGATAAGCATAAGTGGCTATCACATTAGGGAGGCTGGCTCAACGGCTGTTCAGGAGCTGGCCTTCACGCTCGCAGATGGAATCGCCTACGTGGAGAAGTGCATCGAGCGTGGAATGAACGTAGACGACTTCGCCCCAAGACTATCCTTCTTCTTCGCCAGCCACAACAACTTCTTTGAGGAGATCGCCAAGTTCAGGGCTGCAAGGCGGATGTGGGCAAAAATAATGAAAGAAAGATTCAACGCAAAAAAGCCACGCTCGATGTGGATGAGGATGCACGTCCAAACCTCAGGAGCAACGCTGACAGCCCAGCAGCCCGTAAACAACGTCGTGAGGGTCGCCCTACAGGCCTTGGCGGCGGCGCTGGGCGGCGCTCAGTCCATACACACGAATTCCTTCGACGAGACCCTCTGTCTACCAACAGAAGAGGCTGTTAGGGTCGCCCTAAGAACTCAGCAGATAATCGCCTTCGAAAGCGGAATCACGGACGTGGTAGACCCGCTGGGAGGCTCCTACTACGTGGAGTGGCTCACAAACGAGGTTGAGGAGCAGGCTTGGAAGTACATAGACCGCATAGACTCGATGGGAGGCATGATAAGGGCTGTGGAGAAGGGCTACCCGCAGAGGGAGGTCGCAGAAGCCGCACACAGATACCAAGTAGGCGTAGACACAGGCGAGATTCCAATCGTCGGCGTAAACTGCTACCAAGTCCCGAGCGAAGAGGACTGGGTGCCGATAAACCCAGCGTGGGTTGTCAGAAGCCAGAAGGAGTACGAGGAACGCCAGCTCGAAAGGCTGAGGATGGTGAAGGCGACAAGAGACCAAGCTAAGGTAGACCGCGCCCTAGAGGAGGTTAGAAGGGCTGCTGAACGCTACGAAAACGTCTTTCCCGCAGTTCTCGAGGCGGTGAAGGTCTACGCTACACTCGGAGAGGTCTGCGACGTGCTCCGTGAAGTCTACGGAGAATGGCAGGAAATAATCATAATCTAAGAAGGGGCTGAGAAACAGTTAAATAACCAGCTTTTCCGGCTCAACCCTCCTCTTTTCCATCCCCAAATCGGACACACGGAAGCGAACTCCACCATAGAGTTCAGCCTGCTCTTCACCTACGTAGAGCGAAGCCGCAATACGCCCAATCGCATCCGCCTTCATTATCCCACTTCCACTCGCCCCACCAACGACCAGAAGGTTGTTCTCCTCAAAGATTACTGGCTGCCCGTCCAGCGTGTTTATTGCGTAGAGGCCAGCCCAAGAGGCGTAGGGCATGCGCCCCTCAAACTGAGGCAAATACTTAGTAACTATTGGGTAAATACCGTACCTGTAGTAGTTTTCCTCAGCCTTCGGCTCGTCCTCGAGCTGGAAGGGCCTACCAAACTCGTCTGCGTAGCTGAGCCAGAAGGCGTTCTCCTCCAAGACGGGCTTTATGTAGACTCTGGGCCTAGGCAGTATTAGGAAGGGCATGCAACCCTCGGGGTTCAGGTCCTTCGTGTAGAGGAGGCGTCTAAGCTCCTCAGTCTCAGCCCTAACGGAGAAGAGCTGACGCTTCTTAGGCTTAAAGTGCCCGTCCACCCCAACCTGATCTAAAAGCCTGATAGACCAGACTCCAGCCGCAACAACAGTTTTCCTAGCCCGAATAACACGCCCATCCTCCGTTTCTACGCCTACAACCCTCCCCTCCTGCCAGAAGTAGGGCTCCCCCGGCAGGCCCATGGATGTTCTCGGCTCCAGCACTAGGCGCTTAACAGCTGTCTTATACCTGATTTCCCCGCCCATCCCCACGAAGCTATTTGCATAGAACTTCGCGAGTGCATCCACGTCGATGGCTCCCGCCTTTGGAACCAGCACTCCATAGTCCACGTTAGCTAAGCCCATAACCTTCGCCTCCACATCCCCTGAGAGCTCCCTCCTCTGCCCCATCCTCTGAGCGACTTCCTCGCCGGTGAAATCTGTGTATTTGACTCCCCGGGAGGCCATGTCCTTCAGGACTGGTTCAGCCCTCCTGTAGGTTTCTTCGTCGTAGAGCCAGAGATAGCCTGTCCACTTTATTCCTAAGTCGTGCTTGAGTTCCTCGTGCACGTGCCTGTAAAACTCTATGGATGTGTCGGCCAGAGTTAGGTTCGTCTTCGAGTAGAAGAAGCTCCTGAACATGCCTGCGCTTTTGGAGGTGTTTCCCATGCCCGGCCCAGCCAGCCTCTCAAGGACTACTATGTTGTCTTCTGGGCGTAGACGCTTCATGTGGTATGCTGTGGCCAAGCCGAGTATCCCCGCACCGACGACCACAGCATCGTACATGCGCAACTCATTCACCAGCCAAACACCCAATAAAGTCGAGCATAAATATTAATTTCGCCATTAATTACGAAACAAAGGAAAGGCTTTATCCTTTGCCAACCAACAGGTGCGAGAGCGGATAATTGATGCATAATCTTTTTAGTTTTTACTTCCTATCTTAATAGAGCAATGTCGGAGGGGCTGACGTTGGAGAGACGGATTCGTGTCCTAATTGCGAAGCCTGGCCTCAACAGCCATGATAGGGGGGCGAAGGTGGTTGCTAGGGCTTTGAGGGACGCTGGCATGGAGGTAATATATACGGGGCTTAGGCAGACCCCGGAACAAATAGTTGAG
>QMYG01000109.1 GCA_003662535.1 Candidatus Bathyarchaeota archaeon | reverse complement strand
GTCAGAGTCGCCTCTGGGCAGGTTATGCGTATCTCCGTGTCCCCCTCGGGGTGTATTGTGAACTGCTGGAAGGAGACGCCGTGTCTCCTCCCATCAACAACGTACTCCACGAGCGGCCACCCCTCCAACTGGGCTTCTCCAGCTTCGTCTAGCGTCAGAACCTCAGTCCTGTTTAGGGGTATTCCTCTACTGACGTAGGAGTAGTTTAGCAGTATGTAGGCGTCCGGGACTGGGTTTCCCTGCTCGTCCACGACTATGAATTTCAAGTTTCCGACTGGACAGCTTACTGGGGGTAGGGTTTCATTTTTTGTTACTTCTATTGGGCCTATCTGCTTTATCTCCATATCACGCCAGAATATTTTGAGGATGAAGCTCTGATTTAGTGCTAGAGGTAGGTCCACCCAGCCCGTTTCGTTCGACTCCCTCGCCATGACAAAGGCCTCCTCCCCCGGTGGTGCGGATGCGTTGTGTGCCTCGACGAAGAAGCCCTCTAGGGGTCTACCCTCCACGTCTACCAGTTGGAGCATTATTGTGGCCATTGGCTGTTCCTCTTGCTGTGCGTGGACTGGCGGCATTATTAGCGTCAGGGCGAGAGCCGCAACTGCTAGGAGTAGCAGTGCTCTGCATCCCCTACCGTGCATCGCAGACCCTCCTTAAAGTCTGCATCTAAACCAACATTTTAAACTTCCTCCTACACAATCCATCTCGACATGCTAAAACAGCTGGAAGCGAAGGAGCAAACGAAGGAAAAGCTTGAACAATTACTGACGAAGGAGGCCAGAAGCCGTGCACTGAGAGACCATCACGCCTACCGTGCACCGAGGCCCTGCGGGATGACAGTCCACCCCGGCTTCGGATGCACAAACTCCTGCCTCTACTGCTACGTGGCGGACATGACGGCTAAAAAGCCCAGCAGCGAGGGAGCGTGGCCCATAGTCAACAGGCTTTCCGGCACCGAGATGGCTTACGCTTTGGCGTCAAACCCGCACTTCCTCCCCGGCGTTATGGGGACTTTCGTCGCTATGGGTGCGGTCTGCGACCCACTACACGAAAAGCTCGTGGGAAAAACTCTGGAATATTTGGAGGCTTTCAACAGGTTTCTCGGGAGCCCAACCCAGCTGTCTACAAAAATGCGTGTAGGCTCCGAACTAGCCGAGGAGCTGGCTGAAAGGTCTCCGAGGCTCAGCCCACTAGTAACAATCATAACGCTTAAGCACGCCAGCAAGCTGGAGCCGAGGGCTCCACCCCCGACGGAGAGGCTGGAAACGATTAGCAGTTTTCGTAGGGCGGGCTTGAGGCCGATGCTGTTTCTCAGGCCCATAATTCCAGGCCTAACGGACGGTGAGGTAGACGAGGTTTTGTCTGCGGCTAGGAAGGCTGGGGCCGTAGGCGTTGTGGTCGGTGCTCTGCGTGCCAGCGAGCAAATAATCGGCAGGCTGAGGAAAGCAGGCGTCCAGACGGACGAGATTGAGCGCAGGCTCGGGAGACGTAGACTTGGCAAAGGCTTGGTGAGCGTCTCGAGCGGCGACCTGAAGCGGGAAGCCCTAAGGCTTGCCCGCCGTCGTGGGCTGATACCCTTCGCATCGGCTTGCTGTGCGAACGCCTATACGTCTGGCGTGCCCTGCACCGGGCTGTGCTGGCTGAGGGGCTTCTGCACCAAATGCCCAAACAAGTGCTGGACGAAGCTGCCTAAAGTCGATGAGGAAGAAGTACGCCAAGCGGTTAGGCGGCTCCTGAAGCTCGAGCCGACAAGCATACAAATATCGAAGGACGAGATTCTTATCCGCCTTCCGAGGAAGGTTGGGAAGGCTGAGGCCAGGATAGCTAGGGTGGTTATGGAGGTTTCCGCCAGAAGGCTCGTAAGGCTTCAACAGCCCTGACACGCACGAAAAGTATTTTTTTGTGGTTTTCTGTGGGTGGGCTGGGGCTAAGGGATTTGAGAATACTGGCTCTAATCCACGGGTGGTATGGCAAGAGAATAGTAAAGAACATCGAGAAGAGGGCTCCGGACTGGAGCGTGAAAGCGGCAAAGCTCCCCTCGGGCCTACCGCCAATCTTAGACGACACGGAGGAATACGTGGAGGGGGTTTTGAAGCAGGTAGACGGAGAAGCGGTGGACTTGCTCCTCTTCCTCTCAGAGGAGGCCAGCACGGCCCAGCTGCTCCCAGACCTCGCCGAGGCCTTGGGAGCGGAGGCTGTCATCGCACCAGCCGACGATTATGGCTGGCTGCCCAGAGGCCTCGAGCGCCAGTTGGCGGAGGAGCTGAGGAGCCTAGGAGTCTACGCCGTTTTTCCCAGGCCTTTCTGCAGCCTCTCAGGCGGGGAGCACCCAGCCGTGAGGGAGTTTTGCCGGCGCTTCGGCGCCCCAAAGCTCAAAATCAGGCTTTCCGGCGGGGTCGTCGAGGAGGTTGAGGTTGTCAGGGGTGCGCCATGCGGCTCCACCCACTACATGGCCGAAAAGCTGAGGGGCGTGAAGGCCGAGGAGGCGCCACACCTAGCAGGACTATACACACAACTCTACCCCTGCCTAGCAACCCACACCCACGACCCAGCCATAAAAAGCAGCTGCGGAACAATCCACATCTCAGGAGAACTAGCAATGAAAGCCGTAGAAAAAGCCCTAAAAGAAGCACAAACCCCCTAGCCAAACGCCCTCAGATACCCCAGGGAGGCATCACAGGGGTCAGCCTCGTCGGCCTCCTCATCGGGCAGTAATGTCTACCTCAAAGCGGTATATAAGTGGTTGTGGGGTTTGTTGGACTAACACTAAATAGTCTGCTTTGCTTTTTTGGTAGACGTGTTGCTTGGAGGTGGGGACTGTTATGGATGGGGTGTTGAGGGTTGAGTTGGATTTGTCCGCTTTGGATTTGGTTTATGATGGGGAGGCGGATGTTCTTTACATATCTTTTAGTCGTGATGCTTGGGCTACGGATAGCGTGTTGGCGGATAATGATGTTGTGGTGAGGTTTAGGGATGGTGTGGTTGTTGGCTTGACTGTGCTTCATTTCTCTGAGAGGGTGAAAAGCGGTTCTTCGGCTGCTTCTGTGTGATTAATCTAATTAGGGTTTTTGTTTGATAGTGTTTGGGGAGGGGTTGGTTGTGGAGGTTAAGGAGGTTAGGGTTGAGACGCCTGAGGGTGCGAACGTGATTATTGGGACTGCGCATTTCATTAAGACTGTTGAGGATTTGTATGAGGCGATGGTGAACAGTGTGCCGAACATAAGGTTTGGCATCGCCTTC
>QMYG01000108.1 GCA_003662535.1 Candidatus Bathyarchaeota archaeon | reverse complement strand
GTGTTAGTCGTGGAGCTAAGCTAATAAAGGTGAAGGGGCTACCCAGCGACCTGATAGCTGCGTCTACCAAGCCTAAGGAGGCTGAGAAGGCCCTGAGAAATCCGAGGGTTCTGGGGGGGCTGAGGAAAATAAGGCCGATTTTCAGGAGCCTTTCGCTATCTATGGAGGAGCCACACCTAGAACTCCTATGTGACCTAGACGAAAACCTCCTAGAGGAGGCCCTGAAGTTCGTCGATGCCCTCGGAGAGGCAGTCCTCACGGCTCCTCGTGGTGGCAGACAACACCCCTAAAAATCTCCCTAAAAGAATCAACATCCCTAGAAAAGGAATCAACATCCCTGCTAGCAATCCTAAACCGAAGCAGCCTCGACGTTTTTTCGCAGTAAAGGAAAAGTTCGACAACCATCTCATCCCTTCTACCAAAAATCAGGCCTCTTCTCTTCAAGTAGTGAACGTATTTAGCAGTATGTCCACCAACCTCAAAATCTCTCGATTCGATTAATTCTATGTTTTTTGATTTTATTATTTTCCTCAGTTCTTTCTCGATGTTTGCTTCTGCGTCCTCCTCTTTTTCGAATTTCGAGATGCTCAGTTTCAGTCTGTATGCGATTTTGCTTTCTAGGTTTACTAGGGCTGTGTTTATGTAGCCTATGGCGACCCACCTGTATTCGAGGCCCGGCACGTCCCTGTTCAGCAGGTCGCATTCTGCGTCGCTCACGTCCACTATGCTCCACGGCCTTGGGAGCTTTAGGAAGGCGTAGACTGCGACTCCGAGGAGTGGGTGCCTTGCGGCTAGGTGGAATTCGTTGAATTCCTTATCTTCTAGGCTCAAGCCCCCCACCCTTCAGACCATACTTTTGTTGGGGCTGGATGGCTATTTAATTATGTTTGGTGCTTCTTAGAAAGCCCTTTAGGGGAGGGGCTCCAATTCTACTGCGAAGGGTAGACTGGATGGGATGGGGAGCTGACTGGAGGGGTGAGTGCGAACGCCTTTCAGCTGTTGGCGAAACCTGTACGGAGGCTTGCCGAGCTTAAAGGCTTTAAGCAGCCGACACCACCGCAGGAGAAGGCGATACCAGAGATTCTGGCGGGTAAGAATGTCCTGATAATTGCCCCCACTGCTACTGGAAAGACGGAGGCGGCGATACTTCCAATCTTGAGCATGCTCGTCGAGATGCCTGAGAAGCCTCCGGGAGTGAAAATCCTGTATATCACGCCTCTTAGGGCTTTGAACCGTGATTTGCTTGAGCGTCTTGAGTGGTGGTGCACCCACCTAGATATTAGGCTTTCAGTAAGGCACGGGGACACGGACAGGAACGAGCGGACGAAGCAGGCGAGGCGCCCACCAGACCTACTCATAACCACTCCCGAGACGCTGCAGGCGATTCTACCAGCTAGGATAATGGGTAAGCACCTGAAGAGCGTCAGGTGGGTTATTGTTGATGAGATACACGAGATGGTGGACAGCAAGCGTGGAAGCCAGCTCTCCCTCGCTTTAGAGCGCCTGAGGCGAATTACCGGGGTTGAGCCGCAGCTTATAGGCTTGTCTGCGACCATCGGCGAGCCTGAGAAGGTTGCGAAATTCCTAGTCGGCGTCGGACGGGACGTAAAGGTTGTGAAGGTTCCGGTTGCTAGGCAGATGAGGCTGAGCGTCGTCTACCCGGAGCCGACTGAAGAAGACCACAGGCTGGCGGCTAAGCTTTATACGCATCCGGAGGTGGCGGCTAGGCTTAGGGTGATTAGGAGGCTCCTGAGAGGTAGACGGTCTACGCTACTGTTCACGAACACACGCTCCATATCCGAGGTTCTGGCGAGCAGGTTCAGGGTTTGGGACATAGACCTACCCCTGTCAATACACCACGGCTCCCTCTCAAAGCCCTCAAGGCTCTCCGCCGAGAGGGGCCTCAAAAACGGGGAGCTTAAGGCGTTGGTTTGCACCTCGTCCCTCGAGCTGGGCATAGACGTGGGCAGGATAGACCTAGTGATTCAGTATATGTCCCCGAGGCAGGTTACTAGGCTCGTTCAGCGTGTGGGTAGGAGCGGGCACAGGATTGGGCGTGTGGCTGAGGGCGTAACGATAACTATGGATTCGGATGACACGCTGGAGGCTATGGTTGTTTCTAGGCGTGCCTTGAACGAGGAGATGGAGCCTGTCAGGGTTCCTGAATGCCCCTACGATGCGCTCTGCCACCAAATCGCTGGCCTCCTGCTGGAGAAGCGGAGATGGGAGCTGAAAGAGATACTGGAGCTGTTCAGAAGGGCCTACCCATACAGGAACCTGACGATGGAAGACCTACGCAAAGTGGTAGACTACATGCACAATAGAACCAGGCGCCTAGCGTGGTTCGCCGAGGAAGACCTAGTAATCCTAAAGCCGAGAAACAGCAGGCCCCTCTACAGGTACTACTTCGAGCACCTCTCCATGATACCCGACGAAAAGCAGTACTTAGTGGTAGACGAGGAGGACGACAGCCCAATAGGCATACTGGATGAGGCCTTCATGGCTGAATACGGGAAGCCGGGCGTCAAGTTCATCATTCGTGGAAGCCCTTGGGTAATCGTAGACCTAGTAGGAGACAAAGTCTACGTCAGGAGGGACGACGACCCCACAGGAGCGATTCCGAGCTGGGTTGGGGAGGAAATCCCCGTCCCCTTCGAGGTCGCTAGGGAGGTGGGCAGTATAAGGGCCTACGTGGAGGAGGCACTCAAATCCGGGGTCTCCGAAGAGGAGATTGCTGAAAAACTCTCAGAGGAGTATCCAGCAGATGTGGAAACGGCTTTAAGGGCTATTAGAGAGACCGTCGAGCAGTTTCGGAGAGGCCTCCCCATACCAACAGACAGGCGGATAGTCGTCGAGGGCTGGGAGAACTACGTCATCATCCACGCCCACCTAGGCACGCTCACGAACAGGAGCCTCGCCTACCTCGTCGGCCACCTAATCTCCCAGAGAACAGGCCTAGCCATACCCCTACAACACGACCCCTACAGAATACTAATACAGACCGGCGGCGGGCGCTCAGCACAGGAGGTCGCAGACCTGCTGAGGGAATTGGCGTCGCTACCAGAATCCTCAAGAGAAGACAGGCTGGAAGCCTCAACGATAAGAACGGGCATATTCAAAAGGAGAACACTGCACGTCGCCAAGCGCTTCGGGGCGATAAAGAAGTGGGCGGACCTAAGCAGCATAAGCCTAAAAAGCCTACTGAGAAGCTTCGAGGGAACCGCCATCTACGAGGAGGCCCTAAAAG
>QMYG01000107.1 GCA_003662535.1 Candidatus Bathyarchaeota archaeon | reverse complement strand
GGTGTAAGGGAGCAGAACGTAACGCTCGGCCTCCCGAGGCTCATCGAGATCGTAGACGCTAGGCGTGTCCCATCCACCCCGATAATGACGATATACTTGGACGAGGAGCACAGGAAGACCCGTGAGAAGGCTAAGGAAATCGCACAGAAGCTGATACACACAACTATGGATGACCTGATTAGCGAGATGTATGTGGACGAGATACAGGGCGCCCTCGTGATAAAGCTGGACATAGACACGATGGAAGATAGGGGGATAACGAAAAACGAGCTGAAGCGTGCGCTACGCCTCGCAGAATACACCGTGGAAATCGGGGAAAACGAAATAATCGTCAGGCCGAAGGAGGAGGCCTCCATAGCAAAGCTTAGAAAGCTCTCAGAGAGAATATCTAAGATTCACGTGAAAGGCGTACCCAACATACGCCGAGTCCTCGTAACGGAAGAGGAGGGCGAATGGGTGATAAGGACGGATGGGTCAAACCTGCCCAGAGTCCTAGAAATGCCCGGAGTAGACCCAACTAGGACTATCACCAACCACATTAAGGAGATTGCGGCCACGCTGGGCATAGAGGCGGCTAGAAACGCCATAATAAACGAGGCGATGGGCGTGCTTGAGGAGCAGGGCCTAGACGTAGACATTAGGCATATTATGCTGGTTGCTGACATAATGACCTCGAAGGGAACAGTTCAGCAGATAGGGCGGCACGGAGTGAGTGGAGAGAAGGGGAGTGTGCTGGCGAGAGCGGCCTTCGAGGTAACGGTGCCGAACATAGTTGAGGCTGCTATTAGGGGTGAGGTAGACGAGCTTAGGGGTGTAACTGAGAATGTGATTGTTGGGCAGTCTGTGCCTGTTGGCACGGGACTGGTTGATTTATATATGAGTGTTGCGCCGAGTGAGGTTAAGAGGAATGAGCCTAGATAAAGCGATTGCGATGGCCGTGAAGACGGGTAAGGTCGCCTTCGGGGCCAAGACAGCCATCCGTAGTGCTAAGCTCCGAAAGGCAAAACTAATAGTCTTGGCGCAGAACTGCCCAGAGGACATAAAGCGTGATATAGAGTATTACTGCAGGCTCTCAAAAATCCCAGTTATTATATATGAGGGAAGCAGCATAGATTTAGGCCTGACATGCGGCAAGCCCTTCATGGTGTCCGCCCTGACCATAAGAGACCCCGGAAGGTCAAACATACTTAAGGTGGTGAAGGAGCATGGCTAGCGGAATTAGGTTGACGGCTGAGGAGATGAAGCACATCGCACTGTTTGAGAGCATAACCGGAGCAACAGCCAAAGACTGCATACTCGAGAAGGACAGAGCGATACTGGTCGTCAAGGAAGGGGAAATAGGCATGGCAATAGGGCGGAAGGGCAAAAACATCAAGCTCCTAGAAAAGCTGACGGGAAAGAAACACGAAATAATAGAATATTCAGACGACCCGAGAACCTTCATCGTGAACGCCTTCAAGCCAGCGAAGGTTCTTAATGTCAGAATCACGGAGCGGCACGACGGAAAACTCATCGCAGTCGTCTCCGTAGACCCCAAAGACAAGGGAATAGCCATCGGCAAAAACGGCAAAAACGCAGAGCGGGTCAGGATGCTCGCAAAGCGATACTTCCAAATAGAGAATGTCACTATTGTATAGCGTGGTGCGTAGAGGTGGGCTCCAAGTCTCCCGTAGGAGAGTTCGCCGCTAGGAAGCTGATCCTAAAGCGGAAGAAGTTCCGATGGAGTAGCTACTACTATAAGCGGCGCATGCTAAGGCTGAAGGAGAAGAAAGACCCCCTCATGGGAGCCCCAATGGCCAGGGGAGTTGTCTTAGAGAAGGTTGGCGTCGAGAGCAAGCAGCCAAACAGCGCAATCAGGAAGTGCGTCAGGGTTCAGCTCATAAAGTCCGGGAAGGTTGTTACTGCGTTCCTCCCGGGAGACGGAGCCCTGAACGTGGTTGACGAGCACGACGAAGTTATTATTGAGGGTATTGGTGGGGCTAGGGGAAGGTCTATGGGGGACATCCCGGGCGTAAGATATAAGGTCATCATGGTTAACGGCGTTTCACTCAAGGACCTCGTTTTGGGTAGGAAGGAGAAGCCGATGAGGTAGGTTTGCGATGTCGGAGGAGACCAACGACACAGAAAAAGCCGAAACCGTCGCTGAGGATGAAGCAAAGAAAGGGAAAAAGGAGAAAGACAAAGAGGAGATTAAGCTCTTCGGGAAGTGGAGCTTCAGCGACGTGGTTGTCACTGACCCCGGGCTTAAGCGTTATATCTGCCTCAAACCTGTCTACCTGCCGCACAGCATGGGCAGGCACGAGCATAAGCGGTTTGGGAAGGCCGACGTGAACATTGTGGAGCGTTTCATAAACCACCTTATGCGTATGGGAAAGAATACGGGCAAGAAGGCTAGGGCGATAAAGATGGTGAAGAACGCCTTCGAAATCATCCACCTGAAGACTGGCGAGAACCCGATTCAGGTTCTTGTTAGGGCTGTGGAGAACGCTGCGCCCTGCGAGGACACGACGAGGATTGGCTATGGAGGCATCGTCTACCACCTAGCTGTGGACATGTCACCCCTGCGTAGGCTGAACATCGCCCTGAGGCACCTAGCTGAGGGTGCGAGGAAGAGCGCCTTCGGAAACCCCAAGTCCTTCGAGGAGTGCATCGCAGACGAGCTTATACTCGCAAGTCGTGGAGACACGAAGAGCTACGCAGTCCAGAAGAGGCACGAGATTGAGCGTATCGCCCTAGCAAGCCGATAAGAGAAGCAATCCGCTTTAAACTTGTATTTTCACACTCGCTGATTAGGGTGTGGTGTGTTTTATTCGATTATTCTGAATTTTAGGCTACACTTTGCGGTTTCTGGGTCTACCTTAATCTCCTTTATCATCGTCTTTTTGTTCAACCTTTTACGCATTATGTAGGCTGTGAGGTTCATGTAGGGGCAGATGAAGGGTTCGATGCCGTCCTCGATGAGCTTTTCCTCCACATCCCATAATATGCAGTTCTCGACCTCGATGTTTATTGTGTCTCCCTCTCTGTAGGCGTTGAATTTTGTCGATATTTTCATTTCGTCAACGAATACCCGTCCAATCTCGTTGAGGACGTCCTCCTCAGAAACTTCTGCGCTCGAGACGTCTACCTTTGCTATTTGGCTCAGCTGTTCGTAGATTCCTTCGCCTATGATGGCTACTCCGGCGAGGCAGGCTTTCCCGAGAAGCTTCCACAGAGCCTTCTCCAACCCATATATTATGATTTTTAGGCTT
>QMYG01000106.1 GCA_003662535.1 Candidatus Bathyarchaeota archaeon | reverse complement strand
TCTCCATGAGAACCTTTACTATTTGTGCGGCTTCGTCTCCGCCTATTAGTTGGATTACTTTCAGCAGTGTGTCTGGGTCGGTTGTCATGTAGGCTGTCATAGCCTTCATCAATTAATGTTTTTTGCTTTTTTGTTTAAATCCTTTGCTGGTTTGTATGGTGTTGTGCGTTTTTAAGCGGTTTAGAAAGGTTGATTACCCGCAATTTCTAACGTTTTCTTAGGTGTTTAGGGTTGGGCGTCTACGTGCTTAGGCTGGGGCATCGCATTAAGCGGGATGCACGCATCACAACGCACGTAGCGCTTACTGCCAGGGCCTTCGGGGCGGACGGCATCGTGTATGCTGGAGACAGGGATGTCATGCTCGAGAGGAAGGTCGAGGATGTGGTGGAGCGGTGGGGTGGCCCCTTCTGGATACGCTACGAATCTGAGTGGCGTAGATTCCTAGAGGAGTGGCGTTCTAGGGGGGTGATTGTTCACTTAACCATGTACGGCGTCCCGGTAGACGACTGCATAGGAAGGATTCCGAAGGACGTAGACCTCTTAGTAGTTGTTGGCTCGGCCAAGGTTCCACGAGAAGTCTACGAATTGGCGCACTTTAACGTGGCCATCGGAAATCAGCCGCATTCCGAAGTGGCGGCGCTGGCTGTTTTTCTTGATAGGCTGTTCGGCGGGAAAGAGCTTAAAAGGAAGTTTGCGGATGCGAAAATGCAGATTGTCCCCTGTGAGCGGGGGAAGCAGGTCCGCATCGTCGCCAAATAGCGGCGCTTTGGCCGCTAGATGTCGGTTTTCTGTTCGTTTGTCCTTATTTCTCCTCCAAGCCTCTTCACCCAGCCCGTCAGCTGGCCCACGAAGGGCTTTGTGGCCTCTAGCTCCATCTCGACGCCGTCTCCCTCGTATTTCACACTTATCACGTGGCTTCTCTCGTGTATCATGGACAGAATTGCAGGTGTTTCTGAGTTCCACGGCAGGAAAAGCTTTGCCTGCACGTATCCGGGCAGTCTTTTTGCTATTTCCGCCTTCAGTTCTTCTAGGTTTAGTTCGTAGAGTGCTGAGACGGGCACTGACGCCTTTGCTATGCGTCTTACCTGCTTGACTCTTTCTTCCAGCGTGTATTGGTCCAGTAGGTCTATTTTGTTTAGTGCCACGACTGTTGGGATTTTTTCCGCCCCTATTTCTCTCAGAACGTCTAGGCAGCAGCCAAGCTTCCTGACTACTTCTCCTATGGGTTCGCTTATGTCTACCACGAGTAGTATCACGTCGGAGTAGACGGTTTCCTCCAGTGTTGATTTGAAGGCCTCCACTAGTAGGACGGGTAGGCGGTCTATGAAGCCTACCGTGTCTGTGAGTAGGGCTTTCCTCCCGTTGAAGTCTGCGATGCGTGTCTTTGTTGTGAGTGTGGTGAAGAGTGAGGGGCTTATTGGGACGAATTCCTGCGTTAAAGCGTAGAAAATTGTGCTTTTTCCAGCGTTGGTGTAGCCTGAGAGGGAAACCAGCGGGTAGCCGAGGGCCCTCCGCCTACGCCTATGCAACTTCCTATACGAGCTGACCTTCCGCAGCTTCTTCTTTATGTAGGCTATCTGCCTCCTTATCAGCTCGTAGTAGTCGTCTACCTCGTATCTCCCAAGCCCGAGGAAGCCCGGCTGTTCGCCCATCTTTGCCAGACGGACCTTCTCCTTCGCCCTAGCAAGCTCGTATTGGAGCCTAGCCAGCTGTATTTGGAGCTTCGCCTCCTTAGTCGATGCCCTAAGGGCGAAAATCTGGAGGATTAGCTGAAACCTGTCTATAACCTCGACTCCGGTCAGCTTAGCTAGGTTGTATGCCTGAACGGGCTTCAGCTCGTTGTCGAATATGACGACGTTTGCCCTGAGCTTGGAGACGAGTTCAGCTAGCTCCTTAGCTTTTCCTGGGCCTATCTGGTATTTTGGGTCTGGCTCCCTGACCTGTTCTAGGCGTCCTACAACCTTGTAGCCTGCGGCTTCCGCTAGGCTTCTCAGCTCTTCGAGGTGGCTTCTCTCGTTTGGCGACCTTCTCTCCACGATAATAGCCCTCAAAGCCTACTTTTCCTCCCCCTTCTCCCGAATCTTTACCAAGTCTCCAAGCGTTAATGTCGGCGTCTTTGCTGGGGCTAGTGGTATTGTGGGTTCGCTTGGCGGGGCTAGGAGCTTCACTCCGAGGGCGTGCTCGAGCTTCCTCGCTAGGACTATGCTCGGGGCCATCGCCTCACGCTCAATCCTCCTAATAACCGACGCCTTCTCGCCGACAACACGCCCAAGGTCTTCTTGGCTCCATCCACGCCTCTCCCTAGCCCTCCTGACTATCTCCCCATAGCCGTCTACCACCTCTAGCTCCTCCTCAGCTAGGTTTGTGCGTCTGCGCCTAGCCCTGACTGCAGGCTTAATCGTCTTCGCCGTGAGAGTTGCCCGTTTTCGCTCTTTCCACGTGCCTGAGGAGTATTTTGCGCAGGCTGGGCAGACGAGCAGTTTTGCACCCTCGATTATTGCGTGTATGGGTTTTCCGGGGATTTCCCTCCCGCAAACCTCACACTTCATACCAAAGCCTTTAACGTCAATTCACCCCCTTATAGTTTGTCTAGCGATGACGGACGCAGAAAACGACCTAAATCTCGTCAGAGCAGTCGCAGACTACCAGTTTGGAAGAGGCATTGGAGAAAGGCTTTTCCCAGAGGGGGTGAAGCTCGTCTATTCGAAGAGGACTGGGAGGGTGCGCCACATCTACCTTGGAGGAAGGTTGCTGGCCACGCTGAGGCCGACGGACGGGCTCCTCTCACTAACGCTTGACGGCGCAAGGAGGCTCATGGAGGCTAACGGCAGACGAAGATACTGGGTGAAGGTCAGCAGGGAGGCCTCACCCTACGTGGCTCGGGGGAGAAGCGTCTTCGCCAAGCACGTGGTAGACGTAGACGTCGGCATCAGGCCCGGAGAGGAAGTAGCCGTGCTGAGCGAGGATGGCGAGGTAATCGCTGTTGGTCGTGCCCTTCTCTCTGGCAGGGAAATGCTGCAGTTTAGGCACGGCGTGGCCGTGAAGGTGAGGTCTGGCTCCGATAGGCAGAGTAAATAAGCAGCAAACAGCCATATCAATTACAGGTGAAACCCCTTGAGGGGAATGAGGAGGATAAGCCCCAGAGCCATGAAGAGGATGATGCAGCGCATGGGCATATCTATGTCCCCGATGGACGACGTAGAGCAGGTTGTGATAAAAACGAGGAAGAAGGAAATCATAATAGACTATCCTGAAGTCGCCGTCCTAGAGATGGGAGGACAGAAAATCTTTCAGGTTGTTGGG
>QMYG01000105.1 GCA_003662535.1 Candidatus Bathyarchaeota archaeon | reverse complement strand
CCATAGTCGTTGTTACGTATTTCATCCCGTTGAAGTATAGTATGAAGAAGAGCGTTACACCCGTCATAGCCAATAGGACGAACGTCGGGAGTTCCTTTAGGCGTGGTTTGCAGAGTTTCCCAGACTTCGTCAGGATGCAGGTGGCTAGCAGAAGCGGGAATGCGAAGAGGAAACGTAGGGTTGCCAAGGTTATCGGTGGGAACTCCTCAAGCCCTATTTTGATGAAGACGAAGTTAATTGACCAGATTACCACCGTGATTAGGAGGAGGCTGATGGCCGTGTAGTCTACGTCCTTTCCCATCTTCGCCATTCACGCTCTTCTTTGTATTCGGCTCTACCTGCATTTAAATGTAGACGTTCCCGAAAGCGTAGGAAAAGAGGCTTTTTGCGGTCTATTTACATTTTCCAGATAAAAAACTGCGATTAGCTGGGTTGCCGTAAAAAGGTTTTAATATTATGCACGCCCACAATACTTGAGCTAAGAGGTTAGAGAGGGTTGCAGGAAATCTACATACCTGATGTGTCAGCGCTGGAGTGCGGAGTTCTCCCCGACTTGATTAGTCAGGGGAAGGTCAGAGGCAAAATCCTCGTCCACCAAGCAGTGCTCAGAGCCATCGAGGAGAAAGCCAGAAGGGGAGACTTCAGGGGCGTGAGGGGACTTAAAGCCCTATGCAGGGCCGCTGAACAGGCACAAATACCAATAGAATACGTCTACGACGGAACCATTGAGGAGCCAGACCCAGCGGTCAGGTCGCTTGCGTCAGAATGCAACGGCACCCTCATTACGAGCGACGCCATCTCCGTGAGGATGGCTGAGGCTATGGGGATTAAAGCCCTCTACAGCAGGCCACCATCCTACCTGAAGCTGGACGAGTTCTTCGACACGGATGTCATGTCCGTCCACCTGAAGGAGGGAGTCCCACCCTTCGTGAAGCGTGGGAAGCCCGGAGCTTGGAAGTATGTTCAGGTGGATACTAGGCCCCTAAGCCGCATGGAGCTGGAGGCGGTCATCAGGGACATACTAGAGAAGGTCGGCGAAACCGAGGGAGGCTTCCTAGAAATAATCAGAGACCAGTCCATAATAGTCCAGCTAAACTCCTACAGAATCGTCATAACCAGGCCCCCGCTCTCCGACGGAATAGAAATCACGGCCGTGAAGCCGATATCAAAGCTCACGCTCGAGGACTACAACCCACCAGCAAAGCTAGTGAAGAGGCTGAGCGAGAGGGCTGAAGGAATACTAATCGCCGGAGCGCCGGGAATGGGTAAAACAACCTTCGCCCAAGCCCTAGTGGAGTTCTATAAGAGCAAGGGCAAGGTTGTGAAAACCCTAGAAAGCCCGAGGGACATGCAGCTCCCACCCGAGGTAACGCAGTACTCGAAGAATGCGACGAGTCCGAGGGAGATTTACGACGTGCTCCTCCTGAGCAGGCCAGACTACACGGTCTTCGACGAGATGAGGGATGAGAAGGACTTTAAGCTCTTCGCAGACCTCAGGCTTGCGGGCGTAGGCATGGTGGGTGTGATACACGCAACAACCCCGATAGACGCAGTCCAGAGGTTCATAGGGAAGGTGGAGCTGGGCCTCATCCCATCAATAATAGACACGGTCATCTTCATAGACCAAGGTAGACTGGCAAAGATTTACACGCTGGAGATGGTTGTGAAGACACCTCAGGGGCTCGCTAAGGAGAATCTGGCTAGGCCAGCAGTCGTCATCAGGGAC
Organism: Candidatus Bathyarchaeota archaeon; assembly: GCA_003662535.1. GTDB lineage: Archaea > Thermoproteota > Bathyarchaeia > EX4484-135 > B24-G1 > B24-G1. The sequence goes on along the minus strand of QMYG01000105.1, from coordinate 1,589 downwards.
TTCATGACAGGACAGGCAGAATACGAGATTTACGTGTTTGGGAGGAGGACCTTCGTTGTTCCGCTGAGGACGAAGAACCAGAGGGCTGTCGAGGTTTTGGAGAGGTTCGCTGCAAAATACTTCCCAGAGTTCAGGGTGGAGATTTTTGATAGAGAGGCGCTCATCTTGGTGCCTCCTGAATACCTGACGCTCCTGCCGAGGAGGAAGCTGAAGAAGCTGAATCAGATTGGTAAAAAGTTGGGGCTTAGTGTGCGTGTTGAGCCTGAGCTGAGCGAGGCTCAATACCTGTAGGCTAGGCGCTTCCACTTACTCCTGTAGTAGAGAGCCAATGCGAGCATCGCAAACGCTGCTGGTAGACTTATGGCGGACAGCACCTGCCAAACGAGCACCATCTGGGGTTGTTGCTGCTGTGGCTGTTGTGGTTGCTGCGGCTGCTGGGGCCTTTCAGGCCTAGACACGGCGTAATCCAGAATATTCACGGCCAGCTTCGCACTATCTATGGACGCCACCTCCACCTCATAGTTTCTCCACAGGTAATACCAAGTGAAGTCTGGAGTTCTGGCACAGTCGAAGATGTTAGAGTCGCCGATGGCTATGAAGCGGCCTCCACCCTCAGCCTCGTAGGTCGCTATAAAAACAGCGCTGCCAGAGGGGTCGTCATAGCTTATCGCAGTAGCCACGATCTCGGCGTCTTCATGCACAGCCAGGCCCAATCCGCCTAGAGCTGGAACACACTTCACTCCCTTAGAGATAGGATGCTCCTTGTTAAAGTTCTCAGCAACACCAATTAGGGCTATCTCGCTCCACTCGGTGTAGACTTCAGACGAGATGAGGCTATACTCGAAGCCTCCATCATAAAGCGCAACAATGCTCAGGTTTGAGTCCAAAATCTTCGGCAGCGCCCCACTTATACCCATACGCAGGTCTGTGTCGTGCAGGTAAATCACCTGATAGTTTCCGCTCAGGAGTATCGCCCAAGGGTCTAGGCCAGTCTTGTTCATCACCTGCATCAGCGAGTCTACGTCGTAGCCCGCCTGTGCAACGTCCCTCCACCACAGCTCGACACCCCAACCCATGAAGGAGCCGCCCCAAAGCGTCTCTCTGTCCTCCGGAAACTGCGAAACATCATCGAAGATTACCTTAGCCTTCGGCCTCCTCACATCTATCTTAATTGGAAGTGAGGCGACGACTTTTCCTCCGCTGTATAGACGCAGGTAGCCGCTATAGTGGTTCGGCTCAGCGTCCTCGGGTATGACTATCTGAATCGCCACAGTTCCGAGGCCTGTGTAGTTCCCTAGCTCCAGCGTGTCTCCTGAGTCGTAGTTGTCCCCGCAGATGAAGAGATGAGGCGTTGTGTCTGAGACCTCCCTATTCCTTATGCTGTAAACCTTATGTAGGCAGAGCTTTTCGGCGCTTGTGAAGGATGCAATATCCTTTACAGCCCCCTCAATCCTCCAAGTTGCATCCGTTAGTTTTTCTCCACCGACAACTGTGATGTTGATTACTTTGAAGTCTCCGGGATATAGGGCTACTGTCGGCCAGCTCATCTAGTCTATTTTTGGTGGTGCGAAGGCTATGGGCTTCGACCT
>QMYG01000104.1 GCA_003662535.1 Candidatus Bathyarchaeota archaeon | reverse complement strand
TTCGCCACTCCTGCGAGGATGAAGAGGCTTATCCCGCTCCCTATCCCCCACCCCTTCTGGACAAGCTCGTCTAGGAGCATCAGGATTATGCCGGCGACCACCAGCTCGCTGAAAATGACCAGACCTGTGGGGAAGTCCAGTCTACCATACACACCGCCGAGGATGTAGGCTAGGGCGTTCACGGCTGTTAGGAGTATGGAGAAGAACTTCGTGGCAGCTGTGAAGAGGCCCCTGTCCTCGGGGTCTGAGAAGTCGCACTCGATAATCTCCGAGGCCGCTAAGAGCTGGAGGATTATGCCGGCAGTTACTATTGGGCCTATTCCTAGCTCCATGAGGGAGCCTCGGGTAGACGCAAAGATGACACGCAGATAAATCAGCGGGTCTTGGCCTCCTCTGCCTACTCCGTAGAGCGGAACCTCCGTCATCACTAGGTATATTATGAGTGCTAGGCCCGTCCAGAAGATTTTCTCCCAGAAGCCTACCCTTCGGTCTGGTGGGGCGACTTCCAACATGTATCCGGCTAGGGGCTTGAAGGCCCTGAGGAATCTCCCAGCCATTTCGTGAAATTATGGTTTTTACTCGGGATATAAAAATTCTGTGGTTGGGTGGGCTACTCCTCTGCGACGGGCTCCTCAGGGGCCTCGGGTAGGCCCAGAATCTTCCCCCCAGCCTCCTCGATTTTCCTTCTGGCTGATTCTGAACATGCAGGCACCATCACTAGGAGGGGCTGGCTTACATTGCCGAGGCCGAGCAACTTGTCGAAGCCTAGAGCCTTCAGGTCTAGGTATGGTATGCCGTCACGCCTCTCCAGTCTACCATCAGCCTCCAACTTTTTAGCGAGGTCTTCTAAATCGCCAACATTAATTATCCTTGGCTCGCCGAGCAGTTTCTGCTTGACGGACTTGAAGCCACGCTTCCCGAAGTAGTCGGGCTCATACTTTATGACGTAAGTCCAGAGGTGCTTGTGCCTGCCGGGCTTTCTCCTACCCTTTACGCCGCTCTTCCTATGTTGGCCTACTCTTCCGTAGCCGCAGACACGTGAACCTCGGTATTTCCTCGTCTTTCTCAGTCTGTGGGGCATTTTACACGCCTCTAGGAGAGCCTAGAGCCGCCCCTTTCTACTCTATGCGGATGCGCTCTCCTCTTGGGGCTCTACCCACCTTTTTAAGCCTTACCTCCAGCACGCCGTTCTTGTATCTTGCCTTAGCTGAGGACGGGTCTACCTTAGCGGGTAGCGTGAGCTCCTTGTAGTATTTGCGTTGAGGCGTGTCGACGGAGATGATGAGTTCGTCCTCTGTGGCGTTGAGGTTTATATCCTCCTTTTCCACTCCCGGGAGCTCCGCAACAACCACCACTTCGTCCTTCTCTTCCATCACGTCTACCAGCGGTTCACGCTCCTCCCTTATTTGTGGCCCGAAGCGTCCGGGCTGGACGTTGCCGAACTCCCTTATGATTGGCTTTCCGTCCGGCCCTATGGACATGGAGAAGCCGTAGACGTAGGGCCCGTAGACTCTTACGCCCTCGCCCTTCTCCATTTGTTCAAAGGCTCTCCGCATCATTTCATCCATCATTTCCTCAAAACGTTCAAATTCGTCAAATATGTCTCTCCACCAGTAGCGTCTACGTCTACGCTCCCACCAGTCGCTCATACTAAACCACCAAGCAACAAACCCGCAACCACAACTATAAACATAACGCATCTAAAGTCCGATTACACCAACCATAAAGACATCATTTAGGCGAAATTCACCCCTTCAACAGGTCTAAAAGCGTGCCACGCGGAGAACCGCCACCACACATCTTAGGGCTTCAAGCACAGCCTTGCTTAAATAGGCTGGTTCTATATTCTCTTCACAGATAGAGAGTCATGTGTGGTTGTAGGAGCGGGAGTCTGTATGAGCGAGAGGATACCTATCGAACAGGTTGATTCGTACATTTGGCGAATCCCAAAGCATAGGGCCGACATGAGGGTGCCCGTAACCATCTATGCTGACTCCGAGTTGCTGAACAAGATGAAGATGGACAGGACACTCTGGCAGGCGGCGAACGTAGCCTGCCTGCCCGGCATCTACAAACACGCCATCGTCCTCCCAGATGGGCATGAAGGCTACGGCTTCCCCATCGGAGGAGTCGCCGCCACCGACTACGAAGAGGGCGTGATAAGCCCGGGTGGGGTAGGCTACGACATAAACTGTGGTGTGCGTCTCATAACGACTAACTTGACCGTTGAGGATGTGAAGCCGAAGCTTGGGGAGTTGGCTGCGACCATTTTTAGGAATGTTCCCTCCGGGCTGGGGAGCCGCAGGAGGGACTTTAAGGTCAGCTATGCTGAGTTGGACAGGCTTCTCGTTGAGGGTGTGAATTGGGCGATTGACAGGGGGCTCGGCTGGCCAGAGGACATCAAGCACTGCGAGGAGGAGGGATGCATGGATGGTGCAGACCCTGACAAGGTTTCCTCTAAGGCGAAGAGCAGGGGCCTAAACCAGATAGGAACCCTCGGGAGCGGAAACCACTTCTTGGAGATTCAGAGGGTGGACAAGATTTACAACCCGAAGGTTGCGAAGGTCTTCGGCATAGAGCACGAGGGCCAAGTAACAGCCCTCATCCACTGCGGTTCTCGTGGCTTTGGACACCAGATTTGCAGCGACTACCTCCGTGTGATGGAGAGGGCTGTGCACAAGTATAAGATTCGTCTACCTGACAGGGAGCTAGCCTGTGCGCCCGGAACAAGCAGGGAGGCCGAGGACTACTTTGCGGCCATGGCTTGCGCCGTGAACTTCGCCTTCACCAACCGTCAGGCAATTATGCACTGGCTCAGGCAGTCCTTCGAGGCGGTCTTCGGGCAGTCGGCTGAGGACTTGGAGATAAAGCTCTGCTACGACGTAGCCCACAACATCGCAAAAATCGAGGAGCACGTGGTAGACGGCTCAAGGAGAAAAGTGTGGGTTCACAGGAAGGGAGCCACAAGGGCCTTCCCGCCAGGCCGACCGGAAATTCCAGCAGACCACAGGGCCGTAGGACAGTGCGTAATAATTCCGGGAAGCATGGGCACCAGCTCTTGGGTCTTGGTTGGGACGAAGAAGGCGATGGAGCTCAGCTTCGGGAGCACGGCCCACGGCGCTGGCAGGATGCTGAGTAGACGTGCGGCCCTCAGGAGGTTTAGGGGGGAGCAGGTGAAGCGCAGCCTCGAGAGCAGGGGCATCGTGGTTAAGGCTGCATCCCTGCGTGTCCTTGCAGAGGAGAACGACCCAGCCTACAAGTCTGTTGATAGGGTTGCTGAAGTGAGCGATAAGGTTGGAATAGCTACGAGAGTTGCCAGACTG
>QMYG01000103.1 GCA_003662535.1 Candidatus Bathyarchaeota archaeon | reverse complement strand
CTCCTCTATCCTCCTGTCAAGCTCCTCAGTGCGCCTTGTAACCAGCTGGAGTTCCCGCTGCCTCTCACCCATCCTCGTCTCGAGCTGCTGGATGGATCGCTCTATCTCGTTCACCTTCGCCCACATTGCCTCAGCCGTCAGATCCTCAAGCTCATCCTCCAGCCTCCTCTTCCTCTGGTACCTCTCGTACATCCTCTCCCACTCGCTGACCCTCCTGCCGGACCCGGTCAGCATCTTCCTCGTCTCCCTCTCCTCCTTTAGGAGAGAGTCGAGCTCCTCCATCGCCTTGAGGAGGTCCTCCCGGTAGGATCCGAACTCCATCACTTCTTCTAGCATGCGGAGCTTCTCGCAGGGTGGAAGCAGGCCGAACTCCTCGACCATGTCCTGGTGCATTATTATCAGCATGTTCTCTGGATTGATTCCTGCCTTGCGCAGAAGCGATGTGAGCTCCTCCTTTGTGGTAGGGATGCCGTTGACCTTTATCGGGTAGGAGCCGCTCTTGGTCAGATGTCTCTCAACCTCTACCTCGTCTGTGTCGAACTCCTCGAAGGGCCGAGAGCCATTTCTCTTCTTGTTGTCCAGCACGACCCGGATGAGTGCTGCATCCGAACCCCACCTTATGAGGTCCGAGAGGCGCTTGCTCCTCTCAGTGCGCGACATTCCAAGGGCTAGCGAGATTGCTATCAGGATAGAGGACTTCCCCGAACCGTTGGGGCCGCAGATGAAGTTCACCCCAGGCGAGAACGGGATCTCTGCACTCACGTAGGACATGAAGTTCCTCAGGTACACCGAGCGGATCAACTTTGTCTGTCCCTAACCCTTCTCGACCCGCCAGGCTTACAAATATTGTCTAGGAGAACTGTGAGGGGCAAGACCACACTTAAAACCGCCCTAGCCAACAGCGAAAAGTGCATCTGAGTCGCACACAGACTCCAGAAGACGTGGTCGAGCGTTTCTCCAGAGCCTACAAGGCCAGGCGCTTCGAAGATGTCTACGACATGTACTCCCCAGAAAGCGAGATACGGAGAGGCGTGGACAAGAAGCAGTATGCGTCGAAGATGAGGTCTGCCGTTCTCAGGACAAAGATGGAGATCCTAGAGTCGAAGGTGGCCTCCTCCAGGGTTGAGGGGGACACCGCCAGGGTGACGCTTCTCAGCACGACGAAAAGCATAGTCGGACAGTGGCGCGTCGAGGAGGAGTTCACCTTGAGAAGAGAGGGATCCGAGTGGAGAATCACCTCGACTTCCAAGGTGAGGCAGTGGCCTGTCGGCGGCGGGGAAACCTCGGCCATTCGGGGAAGGATGTGATAACATGTCCGAGGTTTACATCGTTGTCGGTCTATCCGGGGTTGGGAAGTCCTCGGTGATAGAGTATGCTCTTTCGAAAAAGCCCGAAGTTGTAAGGGTGAACTTCGGCGACGCCGTTTTGGACGAGGCCATGAAAATGAACCTGGTGAAGAGCAGGGACGAGCTCAGGCTACTCGACGCTGAGGTTCAGAGGGATCTGCAGCTAAGGGCTGCCAGACGGATCGGAAACATGGAGGGAAAGATCGTCGTCGACACCCACATGACCATTCCAGGCCCAGACGGGTACCTCCCCGGTCTACCGATGGACGTCCTCCAGGAGCTTAAGCCGAAGAAGATAATCATCATCTGGGCCAAGCCACACGAGGTCTTGAAGCGCAGACTCCTGGACAAGACGAGGACGAGGGTCGACGAGGACATGGACGAGATAGGCGAACACATGGACTTCGACAGGGCGGCATCGATGGCAATAGCGGTCCACCTCGGAATACCCGTCAAACCCATCGAGAACGACATCGTTGAGCGTGCGGGGCAGGAGCTGGCAGAGGCCCTAGACTGATGGGTCCGACGCAACGATTTGAAACATTATCCCCATCTTTTTTAAGTGCAGGCTGCAAGGTCTCGGCCACAGGGAAATAGGGGCGATCAGCTATGCGTTCGCCGAGCAAGCAGTCTGGCCGAGGCTACATGGTAGCGGGGCGCGTTGAGAACGTGACGGAGACCAGGGACGGGGTATTCCAAGTAGACATCGACTCCCTGATGAGGGGAAACCCAGCAGTTCTGAAGATCAGGGATGGAGTCTACAGGATCGATCTGTCCCTTCTGCCCCGCTCGTTTTGAGTAGCTTTTCAAGCTAGGTTTTCTGGCCGTCACGCCGCACAACGGGCCGAGCGTGGGCACAACCCAGAAGCGTCTCTAGGTTTGGGCGTCGTCTGCTAGGGCTTTCTAAGGGTTTCTGGCCCCACGGGCCTCATGTTCTCCACGATGCGAATCAGATCCTCCCGTGTGAATTCTCCTTTCCTCACCGTGATGAGGTAGAAGAAGCCATCGTGGTAGAAGTAAGCCAGCATCGGCTTTATGCCGCGCTCTTCCCATCTTGGTCCAGGGCAGGGGTCTTCATCTAATAGCACCGAGAAGTCGCCAACCTTTAGGGCCTCAGCTGATGGCTCCTTCTTCAGCTCTTCAAGCGTGGGCGAAAGATTCGACCTCATGACCTCGACAGCCGCTTTCCCCTCAAGGATGTCGTGTTGTATGGGCTCATCGCCGTACACCAAAACTGCCATTCGGCTAGGAAGATATATCTCCTGTAATTTCATCCTGCCCGGCATCCATGTGGGCAACACCAGCCGGGTTCCCGATGGATCAAACCTGGCCACGAGCTCATCTACCGAGAGCTTTTCCGTCGTCTCCACGTCTAAAGGCGGTGGCCCGTACGAATGCTGGCTTGAGAGTATTATCATCGCCGTCGCCAGTATCAGTAGCATGGCGCATGCAATCACCACCTTCCTCCAGAGATGCACCGCTAACCACCTCCCCATGCCATGAACCAGTAGTGGTATGGTTCAATGACGTGGTAGGGATCATCCTCAACAACATGCTGGAAGCCACGAAAGGGATCCATACATCCGGATCGATCGTATGAATTCAGGCAAACGTCCCCCTGAGCCCATCCGACATACTTGTACCCTGCGAACCGCGGCCCGATTGCCGACGGCATCAAGGCCACGAGCAACACAACAAATGCGATGCAGGGTCCCTTGACGCTCCTTGCCATCAGACTGGCAAGGCTTCTCACAATAACCCCCAGCCGTTCTTTGAGCTTTGGGGCATATAAACCTTTCGTTTGGCGTTTGGCGTTTGGCATACTGGAAGCACCATCACGGCAAGACTGAGCTGACCGGTACGGGGAATCACGTTAACGATGTCGGCTCGCACCCATTTCGCCACTCTAGACCATGAGGTCGTCACCGCAAGACTGTGACCTACATGTTGATCCTCATCTGACCAGGCATTGAGAAAGCTTATTAACCCTCGTGCACAAGCGGTGTTG
>QMYG01000102.1 GCA_003662535.1 Candidatus Bathyarchaeota archaeon | reverse complement strand
GTCCAAATACTGGCGGTGGACTAAAAACAATAAAAGAAGTGGCTATAGCGTCTTCCTAGACAGCTTTGGCCTACCCTCCTCATACCAGCCTCTGAGCCTGTAGAACTCCGAGACCATCCCTTTAAGCTGGTCTCTATCCACCACCTCTCCGCGAACCGGATGCGAGAACAGTCTTTCTGGCAGTGTGTCGTCTTTAGTGGTTATGCCTTCACGGAGGTTGAACGCCCTGATGAGGTCGTTGATTTCGTTGGCCCTCTCAACCATCCAGGCCTTGCTCGCCTCCCAGCCTGTGGTCAGCTCGTAGAGCCTGCAGAGTTCGTCCCACAGGACAGGCCCAAGCGTCGGGAGGCAGTAGAACTTGCAGAATATCATCGAATCGACCAGCGTGTAGAAGTCCTCCTGCTCCTTCACGATTTCGGCGTGCCCCTCGTATGATAGCCTGTCTACCTCCACGTCAGGCTTGAAGGGGTGCTCGCCTGTCAGGTTCGGCCTGTAAGTCATGTGCCTCAGGTGGCAGGCGCCACGGCAGGAAACAGCATAGGCGAGAGCCACACCCTTCAGGTTCCTCGGGTCGTAGCCGGGAGGCTCCAAACCCTTCACATGAACAGCGAAGGCCTCGGCTCCTCGGCCGATTCTCCTCGAAGCCTCACGAACACCCTCAGCTAGAACATCGCCGATGCCCTCACGCCGGCCAATCATCTCCAGAAGCCTTATCATCGCCTCGTAGTTCCCGAAGCGCAGCTCCAAACCGCCAACATCCTCTTTGCTCAGTATTCCACGCTCACCCAGCTCCATAGCGAAGGCAACCACATTACCAGCGGTTATCGTGTCCAACCCCAGCCTGTCGCAGACCTCGTTCGCCTTTATAATCGCCTCTGGGCTGTCAACTCCGCAGAGGGGCCCAAGGGCGAACAGCGTCTCGTATTCGGGCCCCTCAACCCTCGTCCCAGCGTAAGGCCCAGACTCAACAACGGAGAGCTTCCCACAGGCAAGAACACAAGCATAGCACGCTCTGTCCTCCTTCATGTAGCGCTCCCGAAGAACCTTAGGCCCAATCTTGTCTAAGCCCTCGAACTCCCCAGTAGTCCAGTTTCTAGTGGGTAGGGCGCCGTTTCTGTTGCACAAAACGATTATGCCCGGCGTCCCATACTTCCTAAGCCCGTAAACACGCTCGAGAATCTCCTTCTCCAGCCACTCCTTGAACTCGCTTAGGCCTTCTGGGTTTGCGGCCTCCACCTCTCCTGTGCCACGAACCACAACTGCCTTGAGCTTCTTAGAGCCCATGACGGCTCCTGCACCGCACCTCCCAAGCTGGCGTCCACCGGCGTGGCTGATGCAGGCAAACTTCACAAGCCTCTCTCCAGCAGGCCCAATGGTGAGAACCTGATGCCTAAGGCTGTGTTCCTGCTTCAGCATTTTCTCAGACTCTAGGGCGTCCACGCCCCAATACTCGCCAGCATCACGAATCTCGACGTGCTCGTCCTCGATTAGCAGGTAGACTGGCCTGTCAGACTTGCCACGAATTATCACGCCGTCGAAGCCTGTTCTCTTTAGCTCTGGGCCGAAGCTCCCGCCGCAGCAGGATTCCCCCCATATCCCAGTGAGTGGGGACTTGAAGAAGGCTGAGAAGCGTGAGGCGCCGGAAAGACGTAGCCCCTGCACGGGCCCAACAGCGATTAGGAGAACGTTGTCTTCTCCGAGAGGGTCTACGCCGGCCCCCAGCTCGTCGTAGAGTATGCGGGCGGCGAAGCCCTTACCCCCAATATACCTACGGAGAAAACCCTCCTCCAAGCGTCTAACCGTAGTTCTACCTCGGCTCAAGTCTACCTCCAAAAGCCTACCGTTATATGCGACGGGCATCCAAAGCACCTCCCAAAACATCCACAAAACAATTAATAAGAATTATCGACTATCAGCCTAAAAGAAGCTCCTAATCAGATTGAAAAGCGCAAAATTAAACAGATACAGAGGCCTCCCCAACTCGTAATCCCTACAAAAGATGCTCCTTCTAACCCAAGGAGCTATAATGCCGACACCCTTCAACTCCGCAATAAGCGGACTAATTTTCTCGAAGGGAATTCCCAGCTCGAGACAGGCATCCCTAATCTGAACGCCTGAAACTAGCCCCCCTCGAGAAGTTTTCACCAGCAACTCGACCAATCTAGGCATCAGACCTGCATAATCCTCGCCAATATCCGAAAAACACCTAACAACTGACTCTTTCCAGTTCAGACGGCCATTAACGGCGTCGAGAATAAGCCTCCTAACTACGGGAGGCATCTCGTAGATGTCGCCCAAACTAGGTAGACAGTAGGCGCTGTCCCACTCCAGAGTCCCATCACAGCTCCTCGCCTGAAAGAAGAGATGCAAACCCTTACCAGCCAAGACAGCCTCCTGAAAGCCGCCCTCCCCACAGTCGAGGAGAGAAGCAAGCTCAACACCAGACAAACGACCAACCTCAGCCAACCTAACTAAAGCTCCACCCATACAACTAGCCAGCTCATCCTCCAAGCCCATCCTGCCCAAAAGCTCAAGTAGACAGTCCATGCACAGACGGCTACTCCTCACGCTTAGCCGCCTCACGAACCTCCAATATAAAAATCAAAGTTACGTTCAACAGAATCAGTAAAAATATCGTCGTAAAACCGATGGGACGCCGAGAAATCAGGGCGAGATAGCCTATGTAGGGAATCTTATAGATGACCACGCCGATGATGTAGTCCTCTGGTATGCTCGTCTCCCAAGAGAAGGATACGGGGTTATTGTCCCCCTTAGTCGTGAAATACCACTCCCCAGAGACAAGCCTCTTATAAATAACCCTATGAACAACGGGATGACCCGCAGGATTCCTCGGATTCTTAAAAACAATAATGTCGCCGACTTCGATTCTACAGGCATTCTTCACCCCACGAACCACAACTATGTCCCCGACGTTAAGCGTGGGAACCATGCTCCTAGACTCGACAACCATGAGTGGAGTCTTAGTCCCCAAGGAAAAAGCCAAAACATTATACGTCAAAATAGACAACAAATACGCAAAGACCACAACGCCAACTACGACCAACGCACCCCTCTTCCACCCGCCCACACAAACCACCAAGAAGAAACCACCCAACAATCCAATATTAAAAGCATTTCATAACGCCCCATATGAAAATATTATATGCAGGCAAAACCACAATATATACCTGATGAAAAATGCAAGAGCCACGGCGTTCCCGTAGGAGGAGAGCCGTGGACGCCATGGTCGTTTTAGTGCGAAACACGACATGGAAGTGCGGCCGCATAGAGAAGGCCATTGTGAGCTACCTAAATGAGCGATTAGGTGGTAGGAGGCGTGGCGTCGTGAAGGTTAAGGACATTCTCC
>QMYG01000101.1 GCA_003662535.1 Candidatus Bathyarchaeota archaeon | reverse complement strand
CGCATAGTCAGCCCCTACGAGGCAGCCGCCATACCCATAGGAAACTTCAGGATGAGGGTAGACTACGTGATAGCGGTAGCACTGACAGCGACGAGCCTACTGGCGCTTCATCTTTTCCTAGCTAAGACGCATGTCGGAAGGGGCCTCAGAGCGACGAGCCAAAACAGGCGTGCCGCCAGCTTCATGGGTGTGGACGTAGACAAAATGGACATGCTCAGCTTCGCCATAGGCTGTAGCCTAGCGGCCCTCGCAGGCTCAATCCTCGGAATGGCGCCCTTCGACCCCTATTCCGGCTCGCTTCCAGCCATAAAGGCCTTCGCAGTAGTAACCCTAGGAGGGCCGGGAAGCATCTCGGGGGCTGTGGTCGCAGGACTGCTCCTAGGCTTAGCTGAGGGCGTAGGCACCTACATGCTCGGCGGAGGATGGAGAGACGCAGTATCCTTCCTCATACTCACAGTCGTGCTCGTGGCTAGGCCAGGCGGGCTGAGGGGTGAAACGGGGTGAACCTGTCCAGAATAGGCGTCAGAGAAGTGGCCGCAGCCCTCTTCGCAGTCGCCCTGCTTCAGGCACCCCTCTTCATAAAAAGCAGATACATAATAAACCTATTGGACATAATCCTCGTCTTCACGATATATGCCTCGGCCTGGAACTTCTTCGCCTATGCAGGCCAAGGCTCCCTAGGCCACGCAACCTTTCTAGGCGTAGGAGCCTACGCTTCCATGCTCACCGCAAAGAGCCTCGGGGTTTGGCCCCCGCTAGCCGTTCTGGTCGGCGGAGCTGCCGCCGTTCTAGTAGGCGCTCTAGTCGGAGCCGCCTGCGTCAGGCTGAGGGAGTGGTTCCTCGGAATGGTAACCTTCGGCTTCTCAGTCATATGCGACGTAATCGTGGCGGAGCCTCTGGCCTGGCTCACACAGGGGCGCTTCGGGGTCTGGGCGCCCCGCCTCATAAGCCCCAAAACACCCAACTACTACGTCTACGAATACTACATAATTGCGTTTTCTACGTTGGCGACACTTCTCATCCTTTACAGGCTTATGAATTCACGCTTCGGCCTCGGACTTGCGGCCATAAGGGAGAACGAGCTAGCCGCTAGGGCTATGGGAATCCCAGCCACACGCTACAAGTTCTTCGCCCTTCTCGTAAGCGCCTTCTTCTCCGGCATAGCTGGGGCGCTACTCGCCCACACAGTGCTAGGAGGCTACGTAAGCCCAGAAATCTTCGGCGTCCACTACTCGTTCAACCCGATAATCTACTCTGTGGCCGGCGGCCTAGGCACAATTGAGGGCCCAGTTCTCGGAACCTTCCTCGTCATAGCCATCTGGGAAAGTCTACGCATTCTAGGCTCATACCAGCGCTTCGTGGTTGTGGGGGCGCTCCTCATACTCATTGTCATCTTCATACCCGAGGGAATAGCCCCAACACTAAGGAAAAGACTAGCCAGACTGCTCGTTAGTCAGACCTCCCCGAGATAGGCGCCCCGTATGTAGCCATTCTCCAAAAGCTCGTCTCCAGAGCCCTCAAGAACTATCCTGCCACGCTCGAGCACGTAGCCCCTGCTCGCCAGCTCTAGAGCGTGGTAGACGTTCTGTTCAACAAGCAACATTGAGAGACCCTCGTCCCTCAGCTCCTCCAAAACCTCAAAAACCTTCAGAACCATCTTCGGGGCAAGCCCTAGAGAAGGCTCATCCAGCATGAGCATTTTCGGCCTAGCCATTATCCCCCTAGCCATCGCAAGCATCTGCTGCTCACCCCCGCTCAGGGTTCCAGCCATCTGGCCCCGCCTCTCCTTCAGCAGGGGGAACAGCTGGTAGACCCAGTCTAGGCTGTCGTGCAGCTTCCTTCTGGCACGCTTCGTGTAGGCCCCGAGCAACAAATTCTCCTCCACAGTCATGTTCGGGAAGACATCCCTACCCTCGGGAACCAAGCACAGCCCAAGCTCCACTATCCTGTGTGTTGGTAGACGCTCTACACGTCTACCCATAAACTCGACCGAGCCTGAACGCTCCCTCACAGCCCCCATAATAGCCAGAAGAGTCGTGGTCTTACCCGCACCATTCGGGCCAATTAAAGCCGTAAGCTCCCCCCTCCTAGCCCTGAGCGAAACACCCCACAAAACCTGAATCCTGCCATAAGACGCCTCCAACCCCTCAACACGCAGCATAAATCCGTCCCTCCGCACAAAAGGCGCTACAAGATGAAACGCTCACCCAAGTATGCGTTAATCACACGCTCATCCTCAGCCACGAGCTTAGGCGGGCCATCAGCAATCTTCCTCCCATGATGAAGAACAACTATCCTGTCCGAGACGCCCATAATGATTTTCATAACGTGCTCCACCATAAGCACGGAAATGCCACGTTCCCTGACGCGCTCGATGAGCCGCATAGCGTCCAAGCACTCCTTAGGTGTCAGCCCGGCAGTAGCCTCGTCGAGAAGCAGCAGCCTCGGCCTCGTCGCCAAGGCCCTAGCAACCTCAAGCCTCCTCGCCTCCACGGCATTCAACTCCCTAGCAGGAGACTCAGCCTTATCGGCGAGGCCGACAAACTCCAAAGCGTCCAAGGCAAACTCCAAAACATCGCCGCACCTCCAATCTCCTAAAGGAAAGCCGCCCCTACCAGAACCAAAGACAGCGCCGACAACCACGTTCTCCAAAACAGTCATATTAGGGAAGAGCTGAGAGGACTGAAAGGTCCTCCCAACACCTAACCTACAAACGGCTTCAGGGGGCAAGCCAGTTATCTCACGCCCATGAAGGTAGACTCGCCCACCATCAGGCCTATAGATTCCAGAAATCACGTTCAGAAGCGTAGTCTTCCCAGCACCGTTCGGCCCAACAAGCCCAACAATCTCCCCGTAATTGACATGCAAGTCTACCCCATGAAGGGCAACGAGGCCACCAAACCTCTTAGACACGCCACGAACTTCCAACAGGCGCAACACAAGCCCCAAACAAAAAACTAAATCACCCAACAAGCATAAAAACAATCTGGACAGAAACACCTGCCCAGAAAAAAAAGGAGGCACAAACATGGACCCGAGAACCCACACAGCACTCCACGTAATAAAGGGGGCAGTCCAACAAGTTCTAGGAGCAAAATGGACAGCAAGAGTGCACGTTTCAGACCACAAAGGAGTCCTAATAGTCCAATACGACAGAAAACCAACAGAAGAAGAAATAGCCGAAATCCAACGCCTAACAAACGAAAAAGTAGAGGAAAACGTGCCAATAGAAATCCTAGAAATGACAAGAGAAGAAGCAGAAAAACGATGGGGAGACGCAATCTACGACCTCTTCCCCCTACCACCAAACATAACAAAACTAAAAATAGTCCACATAAAAGGATGGAACGTAAACGCCTGCAAAGAAAAACACACAAAAACAACAGGAGAAATAGGAAAAATCACAATAACAAAAGT
>QMYG01000100.1 GCA_003662535.1 Candidatus Bathyarchaeota archaeon | reverse complement strand
TGCTAATCCCCCTCACGGCTATGGGTGTAATCATAATTGTTTTCGGCGTGTGGCCGGAATCCATCGTAGAGCTTTCTAGGCAGGCGGCTAAGTGCCTGCTTACCTCCGGCTGGGAAGCCTACGTAGACGCTGTAGTTAGCTATGGAGGGTGATGAATAATGTTCCCCCTGCTTCTCCCAAGCCTAGCACTCCCCGCTTTCGGGGCGCTCGTTCTAGCCATACCCTTCCTACTAGGAATAAATATAGGAAGAAAGGCATGCGGAGCAATCTCAACACTTTTCCTACTAATATCCACACTCCTCTTAGCATACGCCGGAATCTACGTGCTGAAGACCGGAACCCCCATACGGGAATACTACCACATACCCATAATGACCTTCCGCGGGGAGCTAGATCTCTTCGCAGACGGCCTCAGCCTGCCAATAGCCCTGCTCATCTCGCTCCTTTCAACGCTTTCCTCGCTTTACTCAATCCAATACATGGACAAAATAGAAATCGTACACTTTAGAGAGATAAAGAGAAACGTCTACTACTCCGTAGCATATAAAGAGGCGCTATTCTGGCCTGAATACGTCCCGAGAAGAAAAAGTCCAACAGAAGTCCCGAGCATCGAAGCCTACTACATAAACCTACTCCTATTTGCCATGTCGATGCTGGGCATAGTCCTCTCAACGAACCTCATACACTTCCTCATATTCTACGAGTTCGTAACAGTTCCAACAGCTCTCCTCGTCTACATTTGGGGTTCCGGGCCCTGCAGGCTCATCGCAATAAAATACTTCATATATATGCTGGTCGGCGGAGCCCTCGTGATGGTGGCGATCGCATGGATATACGCCGTAACGGGATGCATAGACATATTATGTTTGTATCCAAGTCTCGAAAAAATACATGGAATGACTCTTATCTCCATTTCTGTGCTCCTCCTCGTAGGCTTCGGGATGAAAGCGGCGCTCTTTCCGCTGCATACTTGGCTTTCAGACTTCCATTCTGAGGCCCCTGCGCCGGTGAGTGCGCTTCTTAGCGGGGTTCTTATAAAGTGCGGGGCTTACGGCGTGCTGAGAATAGCCTGTCCCTGTATAATACCCGTTATAACTCAGCTGGACGTACCTCTGCTTTATCTGGCTTTAATCACGGCTGTTTGGGGTGCTTTTATGGCTGTTATGCAGAGGCAGATTAAGCGTATACTGGCGTATAGCTCAATAAACCAGATAGGATACATAATCATGGGAATCGCCAGCGGAAACCCAACAGGAATGCTCGGCGCAATGCTACACATCATAAACCACGGGGTCGGGAAGGCTCTCCTCTTCCTCTCAGCAGGAGCAATAACCCACGCCACAGGCTCTAGGAACGTAGATGAGCTTGGCGGGCTAGGCGGGCGAATGCCAGTAACAGCGTCTACCATGCTCATCGGCGGGCTGTCTTTGGCTGGCGTTCCTCCCCTAGCGGGGTTCATGAGCGAATGGCTAATCTTCCTCGGAATCATCAGGTCTGGACACATCTACATAGCGGTTCTGGGGCTAATCACAACAATTTTCACAATGGGCTACTACCTCTGGGCCATACGGAGAATCTTCTTCCAAAAGCCGAAAAAAGACCTAAAAAACGTGTCGGAGGCCCCAGCCATCATGCTAGTAGCACTAATAATTGAAAGCCTGCTCGTTATAGCTTTAGGCGTCTACCCACAGCCAGCTGTTAAGCTGTTCTCAATCTACCTGAACGAGATTAAGCAGATTACGGGAGGGCTGTAATGATGCTTTCAAATGGAAGATCCACCCCACTATATAACTTGTTTCTAGAGGGAGTTGGGGAATTTGCCGAGCTTTTTGAGGTGGCTGAGCCAGTAGAGGATGCGGTAGACACGCCCGTCCTAGCCTTAGCCCTCTTCCTTCCACTCTTAGCGGCACTGATCATAGCTGTGCCTCTAGTGTTAGGCATAGATATTGGAAGGCTTGCCTGCGGCGTCATATCCACAGCCTCTCTTGCGCTCTCAACCACCCTACTCTCCATACCAGCCGCAAGCCTAATAGCTGGGAGGAACGCAGTCAGGGAGCTATACTACGTGCCAGTATTGACCTTTAAGGGTGGAATAGACCTCTTCGCAGACGGCTTAAGCCTACCCCTAGCCGTGCTGATCGCCTTACTATCCACGCTTTCATCGCTCTACTCGATAGCCTACATGGATAGGTTAGAGGTCATACGCCTGAGAGACATCAGGAGAGACTCCTACTACTCTATGGCTTACAGAGAAGCCCTGATCTGGCCTGAATACGTCCCGAAGCGTGAAAGCCCGACGGAGGTTCCGAGCATCGAAGCCTACTACATATGCCTACTACTGTTCGCAGACTCGATGCTGTGGGCTGTTCTCTCAACGAACCTCATACACTTCCTCATATTCTACGAGTTCGTAACAGTCCCGACTACTTTGCTCGTCTATATTTGGGGTTCTGGGCCTTGTAGGCTTATTGCAATAAAATACTTCATTTATATGTTGGTTGGCGGGGTCTTCGTCCTTTTGGGCATAGCTTGGGTATATGCTGAAACGGGATGTGTGGACATACTTTGCCTTTATCCATCCATGCTTGGGCTTTCTAGGGCGACGAAGGCCCAGATTGCGGCGCTCCTTCTTCTCGGCTTCGGGATTAAGGCGTCAATCTTCCCGCTCCATACGTGGCTTCCAGACTTCCACGCCGAGGCACCAGTCCCGATACACGCCCTTCTAAGCGGAGCCCTCATAAAATGCGGGGTCTACGGCATCGCAAGAATGGCGCTGCCGCTCCTCACAGACATAATCACTGAGCATAGGCTGGCGTTGATGCTCCTCTCACTGGCAACCATGTTCTGGGGTGCTTTTATGGCTGTTATGCAGAGGCAGATTAAGCGTATACTGGCGTATAGCTCAATAAACCAAATGGGATACATAACCCTAGGACTCTTCAGCGGAACCCAGCTCGGAATTCTAGGCGGACTGCTACACGTAATTACACATGGCATAGCAAAAGACCTGCTACTGCTCTGCGCAGGCTCGGTCATACACGCCACAGGCTCTAGGAACGTAGACGAGCTAGGCGGAATCTCCAGCAGGATGCCGATAACGTCGTCCTCAACCCTCGTTGGCGGGCTGTCTTTGGCTGGTGTTCCGCCTCTAGCGGGGTTCATGAGCGAATGGCTAATCTTCCTCGGCGTGTTTCAGGCCGGCTACCACCCGATAGCTCTGGCTGGCATGGCCTCAACAGCCATCACTATGGGCTACTACCTCTGGATGACTAGGAGGATATTCTTCCAGAAGCCGAGAAAGAGCCCGAAGATGGTGCACGAATCCCCGCTCCTAATGACCTTTCCCCTCATAGTCTGCGTTGTGTTGCTGGTAGCCTTAGGCGTCTACCCACAGCCCCTCATCGGGGTTATCCAGTCTTACGCATGCATCATCGCTGGTGGGGGTGCGTAGAG
>QMYG01000099.1 GCA_003662535.1 Candidatus Bathyarchaeota archaeon | reverse complement strand
GCTCCTTTAGGCTAAGGATACACAAATTCCTTATTCTCCCAGCATCTACGCATTAATCCTCTCGCATCTCCTATGTGGGGTTCTCTAGCAGTTTTTGAGCTTCCTTCAGAATCTTCTCAGCGGTTGCTGAGGCCCTCGCCACTGGGAGAGTTGCACTCGGTATTGTGCCAACGCCCTCGACCTTAATTCCCTTCTCGTATTTCGGCTTTTGGGCTATACAGCAGTCCGTTACGCAGAAGCGTGAATCCTTCGCCTCGAAGCTCCCCTCGTAGCAGAGCAGATACCCGTCTACCCAGTAGATGAACTCCTTCCCATGGCAGAGGGCGCACCACGCTAGGTCTTCAACCGTTCTCTGTTTGGCTGAGTAGACTTCAATCTTCATCCGTGTTTCCCAAAGCCTTTAGGTGCTTCTTTCCTAGAAAAGGGTTTGGGAGTGAATGGCTTGGCACTAGCTCCGAGGAGGCCTCGTCGCCTAGCCATCGGCATCCCAGCCAGCCTAGTCTCAGAGGTTCCGCACCTACGGGAGAAAACCCTACGCATCGGTCTCGTGGGCAGGGCAGCCGCCATCTTTCGAGCTGAAGAAATCCGCATATATTTTGACGGGATGGATGCAAGGCTCCAGAAGGATGCACGCCTCATCTCCCTGATTCTCAGGTATATGGAGACGCCTCAGTATCTACGTAGACGCTTGTTCGGGCTTAGACCTGAACTCAGATACGCTGGAGTTCTCCCCCCTCTCAGAACCCCCCATCACCCGACTAGGGCGAAGATAAGCCAGCTAAAGCTAGGCGAATACAGGGAGGGAGTGGTCGTATCCACGGATTCTAGGGGGTCTTGGGTGGACATAGGCGTTGAAAAGCCGGCGCTCTTGCCAGAACCAAAAGTGAAGGGTGAAAAACGAATCACAGTGCGTGTTTCCTCCATAGAAGGCGAGAAGGTGATGGTTGAACTTGCCAGTAGGAGTAGGGTTCCGCACTATTGGGGCTATGTAGTTCCGAGGCCCGAACAATCGCTCAAAGAGCTTTTGTCCTCCGGCTTCGACCTGATTGTCGCAACTTCTAGGCGTGGTAGACGCCTAGCAGATGTTTCCGAAGACTTGGTGGAGGACTGGCTGAAAAGCCGGAGCATTTTGGTCGTTTTTGGCTCGCCGAGCAGGGGCCTCTACGAAATAGCGCAGAGCGAGGACTTCAGGCTGGACGACTACGCACACTACGTAGTGAACACCATACCAGTGCAGGGCGTCGAAACGGTGAGGACTGAGGAGGCCATCTACGCAAGCCTAGCCCTACTAAACTACCTAGTAGACCTACACGGCACCCCCTTCAAGAAAGGGGTTTAAATAAGGGACGGAGCATAAACTAAAATCAACAACCAGTGAAGAGGAGGCCCCTAATTGAAAGCGGCTGTGCTTTACGGGCCGGGAGACGTGAGGGTCGAGGAGGTAGACGAGCCCGAACCCATGCCCGGGGAGGTCGTGGTCAGGGTTCTTGCGACTGGAATTTGCCCGACAGACCTGAGGAAATTCACAGGTGCACGGAAAATCGAGAGGCCCCTGATTCTCGGACACGAGGTCGCTGGGGTCGTGCACGAGGTTGGGGAGGGCGTGCAGGACATCGCAAAGGGAGATAGGGTGGCGGTTTACCCCTTCCTCTACTGCGGCCAGTGCCACTACTGCCTGCGGGGGAGGGTGAACCTCTGCACGAGGCTCGGCGCTCTCGGAGCCGCCGCAGAGCTCGGCCAAGTCTATCCGGGCTCCTTCGCCGAGTATATACGCATACCCAGCAGAAACGTCTACAGGGTTGGTGGGGCTGTATCTATGGAGGAGGCCGCCCTAGCCGAGCCCCTTTCGGCTTGTCTGAATGGGAATCTCTCCTGTGGTATAGGTTTGGGAAGCACGGTGGCTGTGATTGGGGCTGGGCCTATAGGGCTTATGCACATTTTGTTGGCTAGGGCTGCTGGTGCCAGCCTCGTCATAGCCAGCGACCTCATGGAGCACAGGCGTGAGAAGGCCTTGGAGGTTGGTGCGGACTTCGCCCTAAACCCCCTAGAGGTAGACGTTGTCAAGGAGGTTAAACGCCTAACCGACGGCGTAGGCGTTGATGCGGTTATCGTCGCCGTAGGCGGGAAGGCTGAGGCGAAATGCACGGAGGACGCCCTCAAAATGGTCGCAAAAACAGGCGTAGTCAACATCTTCGCAGGAACGTGGCCAACAACACTCATGCAGATAGACCCAAACACCATACACTATGCGGAGGTGAAACTCACAGGAAGCTACCTAAGCACCCCAGAACACTTCAAAAAGGCACTAAACCTAATAACAACAGGAAGAATAAAGCTGAAAAACATAATAAGCCACATAATGCCACTAGACCAAATAGAAAAAGCCTTCAACATAGCCCTAAGCAGAGAAGCCCTAAAAGTAGAGATAAAGCCTTAATCCTGCTCCTTCTTAATGGTGCCTTTCACCCAGCTCCTAAACTTCGGCACAACCTCTTCAACCAGACGCTGTGCAACTTGGAGAAGCCTCACGTGGTCTAGCTCCACATATCTGTGTATGAGTATGTTTCTGAGGCGGGCTAGGTCGCCGAGCCTTTCGGCTAGCTCTTTCTCCATCAGGCCAGCCTCGTAGATGCGCATTGGGTAGTCTGAGTAAAAGCGGGGCGCCCCGAGGCCCTTAGCTGAGACTATGTGTCGGCATATGTCGAGCATAGCCTCAATTGCCCTATGCATGGCACGCTCAAAGGCGTAGACACGCTCCAAGTCCTCCAGAAGCCAGTCTACACCCTTCCCCAGATACCTATCACGGATAAGAGAAGTAGCCCTCAAAACCTCGTCAAGCCTCTCTAAGACTATATGCACGTCCACCTCCTGCCCGCCATTAAGCCACAGTCTAACATCTATGGAGAAATCCTCATTCAAACCCGGATAGCTTTCAGCAACTTCCCTGAGCAGTTCACGCTCATAGTCCCCCCTATCTAATATCTTGACGCCTTTCCTGAGAATTTCAAACTTCAAATGGAGTGGCGCCTTGCCTAAGTCTACCACATCCACCCTATCCTCGGGTATGTTCAAAGCCCTAGAGACGACCTTTATGAGCTTAAGCTGGGCTTCTAGGCCGTCGTCAGATAGGAAAGCCAAATCTAGGTCGCTCAGGGGAGATTCAGCACCCACAGCCCTAGAGCCAAATAAATAGAGAAGCTTTATGTCCCCTTCGCACCTGAGCAGTTTCCTCAATTCATCCACTATTTTAATCATCAGTCCACAACTCATACTACTAAAGTCGAGATATTAACCTTTATTACTCGTTTCCAGCCGGATGTGGCGAGGCCTGGGAGTGCGTCTGGGAAAGGTTTATAGCCTGTCTTGCTTTTTGGTTTTGTGCGTCATATCGCTGAGGGGGATTTAGGGTGGGACGGAAGAAGTCTGCGCCGAAGCGTGGAAGTCTAGCCTTCCTGC
>QMYG01000098.1 GCA_003662535.1 Candidatus Bathyarchaeota archaeon | reverse complement strand
CGTCAGTATTCCCTTCTCGTAGAGCTCCATCGCCCATCCTATCGTGTTCCCAACTTCGATTGTGTCTATGCCGTATTTGTTGCAGATCATGTTGGCGGCGTGTATTGCGTCTAGGCGGAAGACCCCGCACTGGCTCCCGAAGGCCCAAACGGTCTCGTATTCTGGGCCTTCTCCTACGGTTCCTGCGTAGGGGCCTGAGGGGATGTAGCAGAACCTCGCACACCTTATTGCGCAGAAGCGGCAGGCCCTGTTCTTGACGAGTATGGTGTCCCTCATCTGCTCTCCAGAGTTATTTACGGCTTCTGGGTGCCACCCCTGCTGGAAGTTGAAGGTCGGCAAAATTCCAGCCTCGTTAGTTATGTTCGTCAGCACGTTCGTGCCGTAGGTTGGAAGAGCGGTTCCCGTTACCGGGTTCTCCTTTATCTTGTTGTGTAGCTCGATGGCTATACGGTAGAACTCGTCCGGGTTCTCGACGGTTATGTCCTTGCTTCCTCTGCAGGCTATCGCCTTGAGTTTTTTGCTCCCCATGACGGCTCCTAGGCCGCACCGTCCAGCAGCCCTGTAGAGGGAGTCCATGATGCAGGCTTGGAGGACCATCTTTTCTCCTGCTGGGCCTATGTAGACTGAGCGTATCGTTTCGTCTCCGATTTCCTCCTTGAGTATCGCCTCTGTCTCGAAGCAGTCCTTGCCCCAGATGTGGCTTGCGTCTCTCAGCTCGACCTTCCCGTCGTCTATCCAGAGGTAGACGGGCTTCTCAGCCCTCCCCGTGAAGACGATGCCGTCGAACCCGGCATACTTGAGTTCCGGCCCCCAATACCCACCGCTGTGGGCTTCACCCCAGACGGCTGTGCTTAGGGGCGATTTTCCATAGACAGCCCATCTCCCAGAGCTGGGGAAGAGCGTGCCCGTCAGGGGGCCTGTCATGAAGATGAGCAGGTTGTCCGGGCCAAGCGGGTCTACGCCGGGCCTGAGGTTATCGTAGAGGATTCTTGCGGCGAAGCCGTTTCCGCCTATGTAGTTCCTCATCCAGCCCTCTGGGATTTGCTCTTCACGCCAGTTTCCAGTTGTTAAGTCTACCCAAAGGATTTTACCTGCATAGCCCTTAGGCACGGGCCTTCACCTCCTCCTACTTCAGCGGGGGCTTATACCAGAGCTTCCTGAACATCTGAGGCGCCGTCGTGTAGGCCTTGGCGAAGTTCTTCCTCCGCCAGTCCACAGCCTCCTTCACATCCACAATCTTCAAAGCGCTCTGTGGGCACTTCAGGCAGTAGCCACAGAGCTCGCACTTAACAGCCTTATTCGTCACGGGGTCTACGTGGATAGCCCCGTAGGGACAAGCTAAAACGCAGACCCCGCAGCCTGTGCACTTCTCCTTATCAACCACAACAACTTGGGTTTGCGGGTTTCTCGACAGGGCTCCTTCAGGGCAGGAGGGGATGCATAGGCCGCACTGCGTGCAGAAAATTGGGGTATCCATGCCCGGTTCAAGCTTCACGACATGGATTGCCGCCCTGCGTGGGTTGAACACCTTAAATTTTGCGTAGGAGCAGAGAAGTTCGCAGATTCCGCATCCCGTGCATAGTTCGTTATCAGCCACTAAAACTCTGGCCATTTTCCCATAAACCCCCTCAATAATTCCTTTAGGGATTTGGTAAAAATTTAAGGCTTCCGAAGTGCACAGCTTTACAAATCGAGAATCCGGAAAAGCCCTACGTCTACGTCAAGCTCTTAGAGACGTAGGGGCCGTCTTTGGCGTAGCCGTGCCTGTAATAGTAGGGCTTCACGCCTAAGCCTGACATAACTAAGATTTTCCTCGCATCATAGTCTTCTCTGGCTATGCGTTCAGCCTCCCTCAACAGTAAACTGCCATAGCCCCTGTGTTGCCAGGCCCTTGGGCTTGTCGAGGAGACTGGAACCATCTCGCCGTAGATGTGGAGTTCACGCACCAGTGCGGCGTTCTTCCCTGCGATTTCTGGTCTGTGGGCTTGTTCGGACGGTATTCTCAGCCTCAGGAAGCCTATGAGTATGTCCTGCTTCGTGTCCTCGTAGGAGAGGAAGACCTCTACGCCCTGAGACGCTTCGTATCGTCGAACGACTAGGTCTATGTCCTCGGGGTTTGGCTCCACGCCGTATCTGGCTTGCATGTGGCCCACCTCACGGCACCTTATGCACCTGCATCTCAGGCCCCGTCTACCCATCTCCCTCCAGACGAGCTCCCTGAGGTTTCCAGCCTTAACCCCGTCTACAATCAGCTTAGCAGGAATGTCTCGTTGAACACGCTGAATCCTCACCCAGACGGGCACGAAGGCCTTGACCTCGGCGAGGAGCTTCACGGCCTCCTCAGTCCTGTAGGGCGTGTATTCTCCCCTAAGCCACATCTCGTGGAGCTTCGTCCCCTCGAGGACGAGGGTTGGGTAAATCTTCAGGGCGTCGGGCCTAAAGTCTCGGTCGCTGAACAGCCTCCGAAAGGCCTCTAAGTCCCTCTCGGGGTTTGAGCCCGGGAGGCCCGGCATCATGTGGTAGCACACCTTTAGGCCTGAGTCTTTTAGTATGCGTGTGGCCTCCACCACGTCTTGGACGCTGTGCCCCCTATTCACCAGCTCATATATATCGTCGTAGATGTTTTGGACTCCAATCTCGACCTGTGTTGCCCCGAGCTTCAACATTTCGTCTACCTGCTTTTCCTTCGCCCAGTCAGGCCTGGTTTCAATCGTGATTCCCACATTTCTTATCGGCGCTTTCTCCGCTAGGAGCTTCGCCCCCTCCAGCGAGCCTGAGTCCACCCCGTTGAGGGCGTCCAAGCAGCGTTTGACAAAGAACTCTTGATAGTCTGGCGGAGAGGCTGGGAAGGTGCCGCCCATCACTATGAGCTGAACCTTGTCGACTGTGTGCCCGATGGCCTTAAGCTGGGAAATCCTGCTCATAACCTGCCTATAGGGGTCGAAGTCGTTTTGTGCACCCCTAAGGGCGGCTGGCTCGTGCCCCGTGTAGGACTGGGGCGTACCCATGCTTGGGCCGCCCGGGCAGTAGATGCAGGGCTCCTCCTTCGGGCAGGGCCAGGGCCTAGTCATCACTGCGATGACAACGACACCTGAGAGGGTTCTCGTTGGTTTTCTCCTAAGCAGTGGTAGGAGTCTACCTTCCTCTTCTGGTTTAAGGAGTTTTAGGAGCTCTGCATTCGTTGGTATGCGTTTTAGGCGGTACTTAGCTGAAACCCTAAGCTTTGCACGTGCTAGGTCGCTTAGGGATGGGTTGGGCTTCTTCAGCAGCTCCTCTATAATCTCCCTGTAGGCTTCACGCATCCCCAGTCATTGGATATAGGATGAGGAGAACCTAAATAAACTCGCCGTCTTCCCGGGGGTGCCGTCTTCCTTTATTTCTTTTGCGATATTTCGTCTAGTTTCTGCCAGATGTTCCTTATTTCCCTTCTGAGGTTTAAGACCTCTTCGACTAGTTGGACGTTGATGAGTTCCATCGCCATTAGGCTGTCTTGGTGGTTTGT
>QMYG01000097.1 GCA_003662535.1 Candidatus Bathyarchaeota archaeon | reverse complement strand
GGAGCCCTCACCTGTGTGGACCTGTCGATACTTGAGGCTTTGGAGCCTCAGTCAGCCTTTTTGATACACATGCTCGACAGGGCCTTCTGGTGGAAGAGGAGGAGCAGGCAGGTGGGCAGGGAGACCCCGCCCCTCTTCGTCGTGGTAGACGAGGCTCACAACTACTTCCCACAGGGAGGCCTAATCCAAGAGGACGTGATATACCTCATCGCCCGCAAGCTCCAGCGCATAGCCAGAGAAGGAAGAAAGGAGCGTCTCGGGCTGATTCTGGCGACGCAGTTCCCGAGGGACATACATGCTGTTGTCCGCTCGCTCTGCAACACGAGGATAATCTTCAGGGTGGACAGGACGGACGTGCCGGTCCTCGACCTGCCGAGGGAATACGAGGAGACCGCTACACGCATGGACGACCTAACGGCGATAGTGAAGTCTCCCGTAGGCCTCAGAATGGGTTACGCCACCATCAGAGTCCCGCTGACAGTAACAGAGCACGTGGACCTGTCGGCGATGAGCTAAGCCGCTGTTGAAGCTAGGCTCTTCGCTAGCTTTAGGAATCTGCGCCATCTCGGGTGCACGACTCCACGCTTCACCAGCCTTTTCAGGTGCCAAGCGTTGTGTATTGCCCGCCAGAGGAGGCCACGCCTACCCCAGCTCGCCATCTCTCGTGGGGTGTTCCTGCAGGCTGGGCAGTCGCACCTGCTGAAGAGCTCCTCGAGGGTTATCCTCGGCTTCCTCTTAATGCGTTTGCTCGGGGCCAAGAGGCACATCCTGCTCGTCTCCGGGTCGTAGACTAGGCCGTATCTGCTGTTGTGCAGGTGTGAAGCCGAATCCACGCTGTTAAACCCGAGTATCGTGAGTATTGAGGCTGAGGAGCCGCCGCAGCCGAAGGCGTGAAGCCTGAATCCGTTGAAGCGTTGGCGTGCGTAGGCTGAGACCTGAATCATTCGTGGTAGACTCTTTCTGGAGAGCTCAGCCACGCTCCCAAAACCAAGGTAGCCGAAGACGCGGCCATACATCTCCATAAGCAGGTCGTAGGCGTAGTCGAGTTCCTCAACGCTCCTCCCGTGAATCACGGGCATCACACGCCTGCTCGGAAAAACATCCAGCCACAACTGAACGTTCTCGAGGGAGCGCCTAATCCTAGACTTCGCGGCCTCAGGGCTGAGGCCGTCCTGTAGAGGATAATCCAGAACGACAATAACGTCTACGTCCACCTTCCTCTGCCACTCAACGACCTTTTCTGGGCTGAAGGTTTTTCCTCTGCTCAGAAGCCTGAAGCCTCCGCTGTCTAGGATTATTTTTCCGCTGAAGCCGAGCCTCTCCCTCAGGGCTGGTTGGTAGTTGCAGGCGACGTCGTCGGCGCTGAGCAGCAGCCCGTCTAGGCTCATGTATTCCCAGAGGCGGGGCGACGTTTGCCTCAGCGAGTGCACGAAGTAGAGCTTCATGGGCCTCCTTCCAACCCTCTTTTAGAGTTCATCCCGCATTCTGACTTATTTTGGTAGACTCCTGTTTTGAGTTTTTGGGCCTAAGCTCCCACCCGGACTTCATCAGCATGTGCCTCAGCTCCTCTAGGCTTATGGCGCCAAGCTCATACGCCCTGAGCATATCGCTGACCGTTATCTGGGGCCTGACGGGCTGGCCCCAGTGAATTCTCACGTTTGCCTCCCTCGCATCAAAGCCAGCCTGCTCCACAAGCGGCCAAAAGACCTGCCTCTCCAAGACACGCTTCAAAAACCTCTGAAGAGCCACGACCTTCCTCTCAGCGAAGCTAGCTGCAACCTTCGCACTCGCCTCGGTGAACCCCCTCTCCAAGAAGAGCCTGAGCACGGGCGTCTGCAGGCCGAGATGATACTCGTCGAGCAGGCAACGCACGTAGCTGTCGAAGCCCCTCGAACGCTCAGCAACAGCGAGCTTCACATCAGCATCAGCCTGATTCGTCACCCATCTGGCCCCGCTTGGGGGCATGTTCTTTATGTGCCATGCAACTGTGCCTTCCCGCTCCACGTCCAGCTCTCGGGCTGGGAGGTTGGGGAAAATCCACAGCTCGTTTGGTGCGGAGAACTTCTGGAACTGGAGTATCATCGACTGTTGCATGATTGCCTTCATCTTGTAGAGGGGCATCCTCTCGTCGAGTTGGCCTCCAGCGTTGGTCGTGAGGGGTTCGGCGAGGCTTCTGAGTAGCCCCGAGCCGAAGGCCTCGTTGTTTATCGGGTTCCACCTGAAGTGCACAACCTCCTCGGCTCGGAGCCTGACCCTCCCAAGCCGGGTGGACAGCTCGTAGGCCTCAGGCGTCCCGTCGCTCCGACGGTATATGCGTGAAACGTTCGTCAGCGGTATCTGCCTGACGGATTCGAGGCGTTCAGGCGTTACCTTCAGCCAGAAGCTGTTCCCGGTTGCGACAACCTCCCTAGCTGTGGCTTGGAGCATCTCGTCTAGGCCTACCTGCTCGCAGAACTCGTCTACCAGCTCCTTAGCCTCTGGAATCTTTGCAGTCGTGTAGAAGCCCATGCCTACAGCTTGGTCGGCCAAGTAGTCTACAGCCGCCCGTGCGGTCGGGTCTTTGACGTAGACTTCTAGGAGTTGGCGGAGCGGAACAGCGGGGGATTCGCCGACAGCAGTCGTTGTGCCTGTTGGGCTGTATATCGTCCTTCTGGAGACCTCATACACGGCTGTCGCCGTGCCTCTTCGCCCAGTTAAAGCCTCCACAACTCTGGCTAGGAAGCCCAAGCCTACCCACCCTCGAAAATCCTTAGCAGGGCTAAGCCCTTCTCCGAAAGCACATACTTCTTGGAGCCCCGTGCCTCGTCGTATTCCGCTAGTTCCAGCAGGCCCTGCTTCACGCAGAACTTGAAATACTTGTAGACCGTCAGGTAGGCCCCATCCCTCATCTTCGCAAGCTGGTAGAAGTTTATCGGCTCATTAGCCCTAATCCTACGCAAAATAGCCAGCAGGGTCATGAGCTTAGGATTCCCGACGGAGACCCTGTCTTCGGGCTGGGTGCCAACCCTAACTGCAGGCCGACGCAAGACGGACGCCCCGAACCCAGCACACGAACCCCACAAAATATAAGGGTTTCCAACAAAAGTATAACATAGTCCCAAAAAGAGGCAGAGGCAGATGAAATTTTTCCAACTTCATGAAAAATATTGACAACTATATACATGATTTATCAGGGGAAACTCAGCCATTCCTCTTGGTGCAGGCGGGTTGCCTTGGGAGGAAACCGAGGACTACATAAGGAGCGGCCACGAAAATCCAGAGGACTTCGTGAAGGAAACCTTCAGGACAATCGTGGTAGACGAGGGGCTTGGGATAAAGGCTGTGGTCGCTAAGGCGAAGAAGGATGGGAAGTGGAGGATTGTAAGCTATTTGTTCAGCAAGAGGAAGGGGTGGACGCTTGAAAAGGCGAAGAGGTGGTTTGCGGAGAACGCTGAGAAGCAAAGTAGACTGCGTGAAGCCCCGAAAATCCTCGTTTTTGAGAAGTTTAATGTGGAGAAGCCTCTGCGCATACGGGGCATAGCTGTGAAGGCCGGGATGAGCAGAAACAGGAAT
>QMYG01000096.1 GCA_003662535.1 Candidatus Bathyarchaeota archaeon | reverse complement strand
GTGAAGCCCCACGCAAGGGCTGTAACTGTGATTTGCGATGCGACGATAGCTTTTCCGATTATTGTGGCGTCGGCTTTAGAAAGGTTGGGTGGCGAGGGCGGGGATGCCCAGCGTGTTTGAGAACAAAGTTGATATTTCTTTATGTCGTGCTTTTTCTTGCCCAGTGATGTGTTGGAAGAGCCGTCTGAGCTGGTGATGTTCCCTATGAGTGCTGAGGGCTTCCACTGCCAGCCTATTCTACGGGTATCCTCACTCCCTCACGCCTCTTTCGTGGCAGGCGTATTTCTAGGAAGCCTCTGGCGAACTTCGTCGTCATTTTCTCCATGTCTACTGGTAGGGGAATTCTTATTTTCGTTTTGAATCCGCAGAACTCTCCTCTGCGATGCGTTATGCCGAAGTCGTTGAAGCTGATGGTTCTGTTCATGTCGGCTGAGACCTCCAGCACATTTCCGCCCAAGGCCCTAACCTTGATGGATTCAGGCTTAACCATGGGCAAGTCTACCCTAACGATAACTTCGTCAGGCGTTATGTGGATGTTTGTCAGCGGCTCTAGGCAGCGCTCTGAGACATCCCAGCTGGGTCTACCTCCAAGGAGGGACTCGAAAAGCTCCCTAGAGGCCCTCTCCATCTCCTCGAAGTATTCGTCAATAATGTCGAAGATGTCCCTACGCCTACGCCTCTCCCAAACCACAACCTCTCACCTCACCCTACACGTAGAGGGGCAGGTCATACTCCTGAGACTTCTTCATCCTATTAAGCTCCTGCTGGGTTCTACGCATCACGTCCCTAGCACGTAGACGTATCTCCTCGCCCTTCTTCAGCAGCTCGCTCACGTCCACCTTGAGGTTAAGCATCTCGGTAACCCTAGAGACGACTACAGCCGCTGCCTCCGGGTCTGGATACTCGTAGAAGGACTGTGCGAGGAGGGCGATGGCGTCTAGCCCGGACTCTGCTGCGTATCTGAGGATGAGCGCATACGGGCCGACCATGAAGCCACGCTTTAAGGCCTCAACGTCCCAGTTTTTGAGCATCTCTAGGGCTGTCGGGGTTGAGGCGGCTCCGAAAATCCTGATGTTCTCCAGCGTGAGTTCCTGCCTCTCGGGGGTTGGGAGGCCTCCGAGGGAGATAACCATCTTTACGCTCCTGTTCTTGCTCCAGTCTACTAACGCCTTAGCTAGGGGCTGAACGACTGGTGCTGGGATTGCGGTCTCGGAGAGGACGGCAAGGACTGTGTCTTTGTGAAATATCCTTATCGGAGAGTGTGGCAGACCGTCGTGCAGAACAGCTATGGGGGGCATCAGCTCCGACTCGACGCTAGCCGCCTCCTCCATGCCTAAGGCAGAAACGATGTGCGTCGTGGCGATGACGCCGACCAGTCCAACGTCAGGCAAACCCACGAGGAGCGTGCATCCGGGAGGAACCCTGAACCTTTCGATAATTCTCACAGGCTCGGACAAATCCCATACCCATAAAGACGGTAGAGAAGGAGGATAAGAAAAACGTATCGGAACAGTTATCCGGCTTTCCAACCCTCCTAACTTCTAAAAGCAGAAGTTAGGTAGACTAAAATCTAAGGGGGATAGCGTCCCGGTTTAATCCTTCTCTTCAGAATCCAGCCGCTCGATGACTATCCTGAAGGGCGTCGGTATTTTCATGCCGCTCCTGCGTAGAGCCTCCTTCGCTACGGCTAGGCCCTCCTCGTCCACCCTGACTATGGCGACCTTCTGGTTCGCCCTGACCTGAGCAGCAGTCCCAACAGGCTTTCCAAAGGCCCCACGCATGCCATCCTGAAGCCTGTCAGCACCAGCCCCAAAAATCATCTTGTTCTCCCTAAGCACGTGATGCGGGAAGGGCAAAATCCTAAACAGGTAGTTGTTCACGCCAAGCTTCCTCTGCAGATACCTATTAGCGGCTACCCTCGCCGCCTCCAACGCATTGTGCCTAATCTGGCACGCCTTCAACGCTATTAGGGCTACTTCATACTGGAACTTCCTGCTCGTGTTCCCCATAGTGAACTTCCTGATTCTCGGCTCTGGAACACCCCGCATGTACTGCCTTTTCGTGTAGGGCGGGGACTCAACCCTCGTGTAGCAGCCGGGCCTCATACCCAATCATCTCCGTTTCGGTCTTCATGGAAATAGATGAACGCCAAATTTAAACCTTTCAGCTTCCGCTAGACGGCGTCTACCTCTGAGAGGGGTGGAGCGGCCTGGTGAAAAGCCTGTAGCGGGGTTCGCCCGTCAGCTCGTCCATGATACGCCTAACAAGGAGCTTCACGGGGTTCGGGATGTTCGTCCTCTTCTGCAGGTCTTCAAAGCTCTCGAAGGGCTTCTTCTCACGCTCCTCAATAATCACCCACATATACCTCTTCCCAATCCCGGGAATAAGCTCCAAAGCGTGCATCCTCGGCGTTATGGGCTGGGCATTGTTGAAGAAATCGACAAACTTCTTCTCCTTCTGCCTAACCACGTTCTCGATGGCTATGGGAAGCTCAGCCTTCGCCGCCGCCGTCAGCTGGTCATAGGATATTCTGCCAACAATATACGCAATGTGCTCCCTACCGTTTCTACCAACATAAATCCTGTCCTGAGGCTTAAGCGTTACACCCTGCTTAGCCACAGCCTCCAACAGCGTGAAATACTCCTCCCCGAGAAGCTGGATGATTGGGCCCCCACGATAGGGCCTCCTGTCCCCAAGCCTCGTGAAGAAATCTAAAACGTATGCGTATTCCTCGTATTTCTTCTCCATGAGCCGTCCACCCCACTGAAAAGGCTTCATTCGGCCCTATACTCGTCTAAAAGCGAGAGTATAGCCTCTAACTTCTCAACCTTAATAATCTTCTTTCCTCCACCCAAAAAAACCCTAATCTCCTCGACGCTCCTCGGCATACAATTGACTAGCTGAATCGCCTCAGGCTCCTCCAGCTCAAACTCGTTCACCAGCCTCTCAACGAGTTCCCTTGCCTTCTTCGCATCCTCGATGTTTGAGAACTTCATGGCGTAGTCTAGGGTTCTACGCTGAAACTGGTCTAGCTTTTCCTCTCCGATGGAGGAGAGGAGCTCCTTAACCTCGGCTATCGTAAGCAGTTTCTCCTTCACAACCCTCTTAGACACCCAACTTCACCCCATGTGTGGAACTAGGTGTTCCGGCCTCACGTAGAGGAGCTTCTGCTTCCCCCCGATTTTCACATTCACCATGTAGGCGAGGCCTCTCCTCCCAGCGACTACGCCGACCCTCCCATGATACCTCCTGTGTGGCATGCCCTTGTGGACGCTTGGCTCTATTTTTATCACCACCCTGTCTCCGGGTTTGTATTGTCTCAGTATTCGGCTCAGCCCCAGCTTTCCCCTCTGTCTCGGCTTTTTCCGCATCACTCCTCTGGACTTGTAGAAGGGGCCCCGTGAGTGTGGCATGGCCTAGTATCCCTCCATAAGAACATCTACCACATCCAGTTTAATTGATTTTGCTTTTGCGTTGAGGAGCTGGCTGACACTCGGCTGGGTTCTACCCTCGTCTCCAGTGATAAGCTCCTTTATGTAGAGGCCTCCGTCGCACATGATTCTAAAG
>QMYG01000095.1 GCA_003662535.1 Candidatus Bathyarchaeota archaeon | reverse complement strand
CTATCTCATGCCCTACGACGTCACTCCCGAGCGCTTCGTCGACCTCCTGGCGGAGCACCCGCAGGCCCTCTTCCTGAACGACGAGTTCGGCCACTTTCTCTCACGCTCCAGCAGCAGGCGTCAGTCCTACATGACGGGCTTCCTCCAGATGATGACGCACATCACGGACTGTCCCCTCCGCTACTCCCGCAGCCTCGTGGGACGCGAGGTGGTTGTTGAGAAGCCCTATCTGACTGCCCTGCTGGGCCTGACGCCCGAGGTCCTGCTCGGCACTTCTTCGCTTCTGGACGTCCTCCAGGGCTTTCTACCACGTTTCCTGATAGTGACGGGCAGCATTGAGGACATGCCCAACAGGCCCCTGCGCCCCCTGAGGGGGATAACCTCGCACCGCACGGACATTCTGAGGCAGGCCCTTGCAAGGATCTACAAACGCTATCAGGGCTTCAGCTATGCGACGGGGGGTTGCAACGAGGCACCCATCTCGAGGGACGCTCTCAGCACGCTGAACGCCTACAGGAAGCGGGCGGACAGGCGTATAAGACGTGAGCCGCCTGAGATGCGGCCCTTTCACCAGCGCTGGGCCTATCACATCCTGAAGCTTGCGACGGTGCGCATGGCGGATCATCTTGGCGGGGGCATTTCGGACGAGGATATGAGGTGGGCGACGGAGCAGTACGAGCTCTACGTGAAGGAGGCCCGCAAAATTATAGAAAAGTACATCCTGGCGGAGGTGCGGGGCAGGGACACCGTGAGGGTTGAGCGTGTGAAGCAGTACATCCAGGAGTGTGGCGAGGTAAGTCGAAGGGATCTTGCAAGGCATTTCCATCTTCGTGTTGATGAGATGAACAAGATCCTCGCCACGCTCGAGGAGGCGGGCGTGATTGAGACCAGCTGGAACCAGCCACCGGGGAGAGGCAGGCCTTCGTGCGTTATAAAATACACAGGGGGTGAGGAGGAGTGAGCGGGATTTATGTCACGTTTTTCGTCACATCTTGTCACGGAAAGAGGGTTTTTGCCGCGTTTTGTCATAGAGGGGGCAGAGCGCGTAGGGGGCCTCCCGGGCGGATGAGGCTCCTATTTTTGTCACCTTTGGGTGTAACAGAAACCCCCCTGGGATGTGACAAAAACGTGACAAAAACCCCTTCATGGAGACTTCGCCAGCAGGGATTTTTGTCACATCGTCACGCAACCTTCTTAACGCATGGGGTTTCAAAACTTCTCTCTCCCCCCTTTCCGTCTAAGTCTCGGTGCGACGGAATCCCCTATGGAGCGCGTGGCAGAACCATGTCAAAAACCCCCCTAAAAGGTGTTTTCTTCCTATTTAAGCATATAATACATCTACTATATAAAAACAAAATATTTTTGTCTATATTGTCACGTATATATAATATCACGTATTTTCACATGATCGTGCGCATGCGCGCGCGTGCGCGTGCGCGCGCGCGAGAGACGGAGGTAGGCAGATGAACGTCGAAGTCCCGCAGAGCCGTCGCAAGCCCGATGTAGACCGCTTCCTTGAGGAGTTCAAAAGCAGCCTGCGAAATGGTAGAAAACCCCCTCTTGCCATCCTTGAGTACCTCGGCATGGTCCCTTCAGCCCCGAAGAATGCAGTGTTCAATCCCATGCAGATAAAGGCCATCAAGGCAGGGCTTCTCTCCAGGAAACCCATCATTGTGTCTTCTCCCACGGCTTCAGGCAAGTCTCTCGTCATGTACACGGCCATTGCTTACGAGCTCTCTCAGTACAAGACCTGCATAATTGCCGCGCCCATGAAGGCCCTGGTAGAGGAGAAGCTCCAGGAGCTCTCCGAGCTGATGCCCTGGGCAAGCGTGGAGCCCCTCACGTCGGATTATGAAATGACGGACAGCAAGATTGCAGCTCTCTCCTCCGCTGACGTAGTGGTGACCACGCCCGAGAGCCTTGCATCACGTGCGACCAAGTACACCTCGGAGGCCTCGCTGTTCCTTCGCAGAGCCTCCCTGCTCGTGGTGGATGAGGTTCACTTCGTCGGCTCGGAGGGGCGGGGGGCAACCATTGAGATAGGCATAGTGCAGGCCCTGCAGGCCAACAGGAGGCTCAGGCCGCTTTTGATGTCCGCCACGGTGGGCAATGTCGAGCTCTTCAGACGGTGGCTCAAAAGCCTGACGGGCAGGGAGCCCGTGGTGATCAAGTCCACCTACCGCCCGACGAAGCTCAGGATCAGGGTGATTGAGCTGCGTAGGGAGGACGACCGCGACCTCATGCTCAAGCAGCTGATAGAGCGGGACCCTGAGGGAGAGTTTCTGATATTCTGTCCGACCCGGAGGCAGACCGTCGAGCTTGCGGAGGAGCTTGCAAGGAGGTTCGGCAAGGACAAGGTGGCCTATCACAACGCCTCGCTGAAGCGTGAGAGGAGGGCGGAGATAGAGCGGAGATTCAGGGAGCGTGAGATAAGGATCCTGACGGCTACCTCCACGGTCACCACCGGTTTAAATCTACCCGCCAAGCACGTGGTGGTCTACAGCACCCGCAGAGGGCCTCAGATGGTGGACCCCATAGACGTCGCGCAGGCTGTCGGCAGGGCGGGCAGGCCTAAGTATCACAAGGTGGGCTACGGCTACGTGCTGGTCGAGCGAGGCATGGGCAAGTGGTGGAAGAAGCGGCTTAAGGACTTTGCCATTCACTCAAGGCTCTTCACAAGCCAGATGGAGACGGAGTTTCACATCAACAACCTGCTCCACATGGGGGCCTTCTCCACGGAGGAGGAGCTTCTGAAATGGTACGAGCACACTCTGAGATACGCGGAGGAGGGCGAGAGCGACGTCGTCGCCTCCAGCATCCGCAGGGCCCTCCGCAGGCTGGTCCTGAGGGGGGCAATCACCGAGGACGAGGGGACCTACAGGCAGCTCCCGCTGGGCATCGTGGCCAGCACGTTCTACATGTGGCCCGCCTCGATCGCCCTGCTGAGGAAGAACATCCGAAACCTCCTGACTGAGACGGACGAACAGGATGACGTTGTCTTCTGTCTCGCAATAGTGCCCCTGGAGTGGTATGACTCCTACGAGGGCCTTGACAGGGACGTCGAGGTCTTCAACATAGCAGCCAGCCACCCGGGGGCTGTGAGGAAGCTTGACACCGGGGGCTATCCCCTTCACACGGGCCTTGCGCTTGCGAAGGTCCTGCATGACCTTCTGAAGGGCGAGACGCCGACGCCGGTCCACACCATGCTCAAGGTCGACGTCGGCAGGATCCTCGGGGCGGTCTCGATGATGCGTCGCATGGGTCTTGTGAAGGGCCTCTCCCAAAGCCTCCTCGAGGAGTACAGGCTCAGGTTCAAGTACGGCGTGCCTGTGGAGATGCTTCCGCTCGTTAGACTACCCGGCGTGGGCAGGGTCTACGCGACCAGGCTGTGGGAGGCCGGGCTGCGCACGCCTGAGGACATCCTCCGGAGCCCTGAGCAGGCGAGGGAGATTCTCGGCGCAGGGCGGTACGAAGGTGTAGTAAGAGCGCTTCAGAAGGGTCTCCAAGCACAGGAGGTGGTCTAACGAAAGACGTAGTATATGTGCCGTTCAACCCGGACGACCCGGGTG
>QMYG01000094.1 GCA_003662535.1 Candidatus Bathyarchaeota archaeon | reverse complement strand
GCCACACGGTCTCCCTGCCTTATTCCTTCGTCCAGCATTAGCACGCCCGGCGCCGCCAGCTGAGCACCGTGGCATATTGCGTCTACCGCAGAGTCACGAATCACTATGCGTGGCAGGAGCGACAGCGCCTTCTCCATGGGGAAGATGAGCCTACGCAGCGGTTCTTCTTTGCCCTCCTCTTTCCATTCGTAGACGGCGTCTGACAGGTCTTGGAGTCTGACGAGGTTCTCGTCTTCTGTGAAGGGGCCTGAGCGTGTGCGTCTCAGCTCCTGCATGTGTGCGCCAGTCCCTAGGGCTTCCCCGATGTCGGCGCAGAGCTTCCTTATGTAGGTGCCAGCCTCGCACGCAACACGGAAGAGAACGTATCTCCCGTCTACCTCGAGAAGTCTCAGCCAGTATATTTTCCTGATGCGGAGGCGCCGTTTAACTGAGGCCCTAAGCGGTGGACGCTGGTAAATCTCGCCCTGAAACTCCTCCATGACACGCCTAAGCCTCTCCTCCGAAACATCCCTATGGAGCTTCATCACGCCGACGTATTCCTTGCCGGACAGCAGAAGCGCCTGCAAAACCTTGGTGGCTTCCATCAAAGCAACTGGGAGGACGCCGGTCACCATGGGGTTTCCCCGCCAGCCTGAACGGGAGGCAGGCCGGCCCTAGGGTACCCCCGTGCCCGGCGGCCTCCACCCCGAGTATGCGTTTGGCCCAGGCGGTTACCTCGTGGCTTGTTGGGCCAGGCGGCTTGTCTAGGTTTATGACTCCGAGGCGAAGGTGCTCTTCTAGTGTTCTGTCTTCTGGCCTGCATCCGTAGCGTGGGTCTGTTTCGTCCTCGTCTTTCACCAGCAGTCTACGTTGAATCATCCAAGGCGGCGTTAATTCCTTCGCCTTGTTTGCCATCGTGTTTCCTCCCCGCTAGAAGGGGACGAGCTTCGGCTTCACAATCTCCTTCATCCAGTCTGTTAGGCCGGCCTCCTCAATAGCCTTTAAGACTTCTTCGTCGCTGGCGCCCTTAGCTATCTTTATCTTCCTTTCCGTCGGCTCTATGTGGTCTATGTTTACCCGTCTACGTTTCACCCCCGTAAGCTCCTTTGGACCGGTGATAAGGACGAAGTTCTTGTCTATTGGGGCGACGACGACGCACTTTCTTCCTGCTTCCCTTCCAGCTAGCTTCACGCAGATGCGACCAACCTCAATAGCCGCAGGCATCTCCCTACAACCCCAAACCAAAAACGCAGACCAAACTTATATACATAATTCAAAACCCAACACGCAACTACACAAAGAGAAGCTGCTCAACAACCATTACGGAAACTCGCAACTATTATAATTATAAGCCCTGCACAACGCAGAAAATCTTTAATGAGATGTAAAGGGCTGGCAATTAAGCCTACTTAGCGCTGACAAAGTTACGTGGCTGAAGTGCTTAGAGAACCCTGCCTATTCTTAGACAGATACTGGTCTAAAATTGCGTAGACCACCTGAAAAACCTCGTCTTTGTTTAGGTTTTCCGTGTCCACGATGAGGTGGAAGGGCGTTAGGTCTTCTCCCAAGTCGAAGCCATACAGCCTCTTATACAGCCTTTTCGTCTCCTCGTCCTTCTCCTCCATTATTTTTAGGGCTTCCTCGTAGCTTATGCCGTTTCTTTCTGCAATCCTCTTCGCTCTAGTCTCTTTAGAAGCCATGAGCCAAATCTTGAAGCCCCCGTCGTAGAGCCAAGGCATCGTCCAGCTGTCTATCACGACGTTTCCCTCATCCGCCACCCTCATCAGCCACCTGTCTACCTTCCTGTCGAACTCTGGGTCTTCTTGGCGTTGCTTCAGGAAGCGTAGTCCTTCGGGTGTTTCCCACCATTCTGGGCCGCCGGGCGTGTAGCCGAGTTCGGCGGCCATCGCTTTTAGTGCGTCGCCTCCAGAGACGTAGCGTAGTCCGTACCGCTGGGCTATGCGTCTGGCCAGGGTGCTCTTCCCGGTTCCAGTCATCCCAGCTATGAGTATGACTGGCTTAGCCTGTTGTCGTTGGTGATGCAAGTCTGACTGCCTCCTTCAGCGTCTCCCTCAGGCATCTTGGGCAGAGGTAGCCGCCGTACATGCGTTCAGGTCTGCGTCTGCTGTGGGGGAGCTTACGCATCTCGGCTGGGTTGAGCCTCGGGACTCCGCCCAGCTTCTCTCCGCATCTGGCGCACCTAGCGGGCTTCGGCTTCTCACGCTTATAGTGGATGGTGGTTCTGCCTCCGGGTAGACGGACACTTACACGCTTTCTGCTTCTCGTCCTGAGAGCTGGTCTCGGCACGTCTACCACCCTCTGAGAGCACGAGACGCTATGGTCCCGAAGGCGGCTGAGCAGAGGATATACCACCAGACGAAGTTCAGCCTTATATTCCCTATGGGGAAGACGGCTACGGTTGCGCCTCCGTAAAAGCCCCTAAGCATGTAGAAGGGAATCGTGATGACGGCGATTGAGAGGGCCATCATCTCCATGTATCGCATGAGAAGCCTGCTACTCATACGCCTAATTTGTGGCTCCCTCTTCTTCAACTTAGCCAGAGCCTTCCTGTCTCCCCTAGCGGATGCTTTGCGATACTCCTCCTGCCAACGCTTAACCTCCATGCTCCACCTTCGAACCTCCTCAAAATTCACAAACACGCTGTTAAGCACGGAAATAGCCACAGAGAGAATCAGCGAAACAATAAAGACGGAAATGGTGCTCCATGGAAAGGACAAGAGCCAGCTTAAATTCATGGATGTTCCCTCCTGAGGAGTAGGTTCAAGATTTCCTCAGCAGCCTTCTCCGGCGCCCCGGGCGGGTTCATAACAGTTTTTACGGCGGCTCCGGAGAGCACGGCGCAGGCTGCCGCCATAAACCTTGAGAACTGCAGCTCCTCCATGACTCCCCCCTCTCTGCGCTCCACGTCCCTCCTCCTAGATTTATCCTTCAGTCTACGTTTTAAGATCTCCTCTGGACTCGCCTCTATTAACACGAAGATTTCTGGTCTAAGCTCTTCGAGAACGTGGCTCGGTAAGCCCGCCAGATAGCCGTCTTCAGTCAGTATGGACATGTGTGTGTCTACTATGAGGTATCCCTTAGTCTCTTTTATCATGTCTGCTATACGCTTAGCCGCTAGGCTCTGGAGTCTCCTCTGGGTTTCGATGTTGGTCTTTCGTATGTCGTCCCTCGTCTCTATACTTTTTATGGACAGTTGCTCCCTAATTTCCATCATGACATCTCCATAGTTTACGACCTTGACGTTTATCCCCCTCTCCTTGGCCAGAAGCTCGAGCTTCCTGCACACGGTGGATTTGCCGCTTCCGGGGATTCCTGTGACAACGACTACGTGGCACTCTGTGCTCATTATTTATGTGTTCCCTCCCAGAATCAAAAGAAGCGTGCCTAACGCATAAAACGTTTTACGTCTACCTCCCAAGAAGCCTCCTAAGCCCGGGATAGAGCTCCGTAATCTGCTCCTGAACCAAGGCCTGATAATACTGGTCTACAATACCAACACTGAGCAGAATGCCGGTCCCCGTCCCGAAGGCTCCGAGGAAGTCGGACACAGCGGCTAAAAGCCCAATCAATATG
>QMYG01000093.1 GCA_003662535.1 Candidatus Bathyarchaeota archaeon | reverse complement strand
TCAAGCTTGTTCACCACGAGTTGAATCTAAGATTAATAGGGGGAATCAAAAATAAATTAGTGCCTGTGCGACGGGTTTGTTGAACAAAAATGGGGTGCTAGCCCTCTTTCGTGGTTTAGGATTTATCTTTTTATGTTGTTTGCCCGAGTGGGATTATCCATTGGCCTCCCTGTCCCTGAACGACCACGACTATGACCCTGCCCTGCTCCTCGGCTATTTTCTTTAGGCCCTCGATTAGCAGGTAGAGCTGGGCGATTTCACTTGAGTCTAGGCCTGCCTCTTGGGCGATTCTGGCGATGGATTCGGCTGTTGCCGAAGCCCTAATCATCGTTGCGTTCGCCTCAGCCTCAGCGAGGATAATCACACGGCTGCTCTGATACTGGGCTGCAATCATCTCCTGCTCGGCGGCCAGCTTCTCCTCTATCGCCTGCGTAAACCTCGACGGCAGGGCTATTTCACGCAGGTCTACGTCCTCTAGGATTACAGCCCCATGTAGCGTCTTTTCGTTTTCTAGGTCGTTGATTAGGCGTTGCTTCAGCGAGGCCGCTATTGTTTCACGCATTGTTATTGTTTCTATTGCTGTGTATTGGGAGACGATGTTGCGTAGGTCCTCCCTTATTATTGGGATGATTGTCCTCATCTTCCAGTCCTTCGCTGGGTAGCTCTTGTAAAGCTCCAGCACGGCTGAGGGTGCGAGCCTCCACCGCACGGTAATGTCTACCTCTACGGCCAGGCCGTCCTTGGTTAGGCAGCTGACGGCTGGGAACTCCCCGGTTTGGCCGTTCTCGGTCCACATGTGCACGGAGTCTGTTGCTATGTAGACTTTGCTTACAGTCGCCCAAGGCGGCTTGAAGAAGATTTGTGCCGTTGAGCCGTCTCCGACGGTCCAGAGCTTCCCTTGGATTGGGTCTACGACTACGGCTACGTAGCCCACGCTTACCGTTCCTACGGAAGTAGAGATTACGCCTATGGAGGCGACCAGCAGTATTATGAAGAGCGTGGCGGCGGCTGCGAACTTGCCCGGTATTCTTGGCGGCCTCCTCGGTGGGTATTCAGGCGGGTATTCCTCTTCGCCTCTCCTCCAGCCCATTCATCTTCACCTCCGATTTCCGTGATATAGGGCTAACTGCTTCACATATCCCTTTCCCTCCACAGGTTGTGGAAAATCTGTCTTTATTTGGGGGAAGAGCTGTGTTTGTGGGCTTTTCCCACGATTTCTTCTATGGTGCTGCATCCCTTTCGCTCTAGGTATCTTTTTAGGCCTTGGGTTATTTGTCTGAAGATTGATAGGCCTTTGAGGTAGACTGCTGTTCCGACCTGTATG
This sequence comes from Candidatus Bathyarchaeota archaeon, assembly GCA_003662535.1. GTDB lineage: Archaea > Thermoproteota > Bathyarchaeia > EX4484-135 > B24-G1 > B24-G1. The sequence continues at coordinate 2,290 of QMYG01000093.1, read as the reverse complement.
GCTGACGCCCCAGCCAGAAAGAACTCCACTGCGTCCCTCCAGCTCGTTATTCCGCCGACGCCGATGACTGGGATTTCTACAGCCTCGTAGATTTCGTAGACAGCTCTGAGGGCTATCGGCTTTATGGCTGGGCCTGAAAGCCCCCCGTAGACTGCGCTGAGCACTGGCCTCTGAAACTCTATGTCGATTGCCATCGCCCTAACTGTGTTTATTGCTGTTATTGCGTCTGCGCCAGCCTCCTCAGCCGCCTTGGCGACCGAGGCTATGTCCGTAACGTTTGGCGTTAGCTTGACGTAGACGGGTTTGCTCACCGAGTGCTTGACTGTTTCTGTGACTTCTGCTACGAGTTGCGGGTTCTGCCCTATTAGGCCTACTTGCGAGACGTGGGGGCAGCTGTAGTTGAGTTCGACTGCGTCTGCTCCTGCGTCGCAGAGTTCACCTGCGACTTGGGCGTATTCCTCAGCCCTGAAGCCGTAGACGCTTGCTATGACACAGACGCCGTCCCTCTTGAGGGCCTCAACTTCTTTGACGAACTCCTTCACGCCCGGGTTCGGCAGGCCCATGGCGTTCAGCACGCCCACGCCCAAGTCCACCAAGGTTGGGTTTTTGAAGCCCTTTCTCGGCTCGGCTCCTATAGACTTCGTGACTACGGCTCCAGCCCCAGCCTCGTAGACACGCCTAAGCGTCCTGTGGGATATGCCGAGAACCCCTGCTGAAAGCATCACGGGGTTCCTCAAGCGTAGACCACCGACTATAACGTCGAGCCTAACCAACGCCTGACCACACTAGATAGTCCACAAAACAGAGTATTAAGATTTGACAAAAAGGATAAAGCGGGCCAAATTAATTGTATTCGCTGGAGGAACCCCTTTATGCAGGTTAGGTTGGAGAAGGGAGGGAGAATCACCATACCACGAAACGTGCTAGAAAGCCTAAACTTAAAGGAAGGGGACACCCTAGAACTTCAACTAATCGACAGAACCATAATCTTGAGAGCAGGAAAGAGAATAACTGTTGATGATTTGTGGGGGATTGCAGGAACATGGGAGGTGGACTTAGAGGAAGTCGAAGATGCCCCGGCGAGGCAGACCTAAATGCGATTCATAGACTCAAACATATTCATTTATGTTTTAACAGCAGACCCGCATTACGGCTTTAGAGCTAAAGAAATTCTTAAAGCCGTAGAAAAGGGTGAAAAAGCCGCTACATCTACACTAAATCTAATTCAGGTATGCAGCTACTTAAGGTGGAAGAGAAGGGCTGAAATCATTCCAGTTTTCCTGTCTTTAATATGGAGTTTACCGACATTGATTATTTACCAAATAACAATGAATGATTTCATAAGGTTTCAACGCATACAACGGATATTTAATTTGCCTTGGTCGATGTGGGATGACATACTCATAGCAGCGCAAATGGAACGGTTAGGAATAAAAGAGATATATTCTAACGATAGAGATTTTGACAAAATACCTTGGATTACAAGAATTTTTTAGATTTAAATGTTTTGATAGCAAACAGAACCTGCTGAAAAACCGCAGCAACCCTCAACCTTAAATCCCCCAGAAGCCGACTCCTCCACGACATGCCGAGCGCATGCGGAGGCGTTAGAGCCGTCAGGGTTCTTCGTTTAGTCGTTGAGTCTACCACGACGAAGACCATATTTTTTAGGGATTTCCTGTGTGCTGGTGCTGTTCCCGGCCAGTTCGTCATGGTTTGGGTTCCGGGCGTGGACGAGGTTCCCATGAGCCTCTCAGCCATAGGCCATGACGGCCTATGCTCCATCACAGTCGCCAGAGTGGGCGAAGCAACCACCGCACTGCACAAGCTGAAGCCGGGAGACAAAATCGGAATCCGGGGGCCCTTCGGCAGAGGCTTCACCATCCACAGGGGGAAATGCCTAGTCGTCGGAGGGGGCACAGGCATGGCGCCCCTCGTCCCCCTAATCCAACACCTAGAAGCAGCCGGAGCAAAAGTCCACGTCGTCCTAGGAGCAAGGACAACAGGAGAAGTCATACTCCTCGAAGCGGTGAAAAGAGCATTAAAACGTGGTAGACTCACAGTGTCCACAGAGGACGGAAGCCTAGGCTTCAAGGGCCTAGCAACAGAGGCCGCCGAAGAACTGCTACGGCGGGAAAGCTACGAAAAGATTTACGCCTGCGGAAGGGAAGGCCTAATCACCCGTATGCTGGAACTCGCAGTCAAGCACGACGTGGACATGGAGGCCAGCCTAGAGAGGTTCATGAAGTGCGGCGTAGGCCTCTGCGGAAGCTGCTGCCTAGGCCCCTAC
>QMYG01000092.1 GCA_003662535.1 Candidatus Bathyarchaeota archaeon | reverse complement strand
GATGACATGATAAGGACTGGGGAGACTCAGAGGGCCCTTGTGAACTTGGTTCGTAAGGCTAAGGCGGAAATTTCTGGGGCGTTCTTCCTAGTCTCTATAGGGGACTCTTGGAAGGAGAAGTTAAACCTTCCAGAGGGATGCCCCTTAGAGGTTGTTATGCACATCAGGACTGATTAGGCAGCCCTGACCCCACCTCTTACTTTATCATCAGGCATAAAAGCTGGTTCTGGCAATAGGCCAGACTAGTGCTGGTGTTAGCTATGCGCACCATAGAGTGGAGAGAAGGCACCGTCATCACCATAGACCAGAACCGCCTACCCCACGAGACAGTGCTACTTGAAATAAAGACCTGCAGGGAGATGGCTGAGGCGATAAGGGAGATGAAGCTTCGTGGAGCCCCACTCATAGGTGTGGCGGCGGCCTACGGACTAGCACTCACAGCCTACCACAGCAGGGCAAGGACTAGGGAAGAGCTAATCAGCGAGCTTGAAGCCGACGCAGAGATGCTGAGAAAGACTAGGCCGACGGCGGTCAACCTCTTTTGGGCGATAGAGCGTGTCCTCGAGCGGGCTAGGTCCACCTACGGGGATGTGGAGGCCGTTGCTAAGGCCGTGATTGAAGAGGCGAACAGGATGGCTGACGAGGATGTGGAAGCAAACAGGGCGATAGGGCGTCATGGCGCGGCCCTCGTGAAGGACGGAGACACAATACTGACGCACTGCAACGCAGGCGCCCTAGCAACGGTAGACTACGGGACAGCCCTTTCGGTGGTTCGGTTCGCAAAGGAGGAAGGCAAAAACATCAGGGTAATCGCAACCGAGACCAGGCCGAAGCTCCAAGGTGCAAGGCTAACAGTCTACGAGCTAATGCGGGACAACATACCAGTTACACTTATAACGGACAACATGGTCGGCTACGTCATGGCACAGGGTCTGGTAGACTTGGTGGTTGTGGGCGCAGACCGCATAGTCCGAGACGCAGTGATAAACAAGATAGGCACCTACAGCATAGCAGTCCTAGCCAAGGAGCACGGAATCCCCTTCTACGTGGCGGCGCCCACAAGCACCCTAGACCTAGAAAAAACAGCTAAGGACGTGGTCATCGAGGAGCGCAGCCCAGACGAGGTGACAACAATAGCAGGAGTGAGAATCGCCCCCGAAGGCGTTAGGGTTCTGAACCCGGCCTTCGACATCACCCCGATGCGCTACGTCACAGCCATAATCACGGATAGGGGTGTGTTCCCGCCAGACAAGATAGAGGTTTAGTCCTTGATTATGGCGAAGCGTCAGGCTATTCCCTCATACACTATTTTTATTGCGTCGTTTGGGCACGCCTTCACGCAGTCCTCGCATCCACGGCACTCCTTGGGGTTCACGGCGTAGGGCATGTCGTCTATTGCCTCTAGGACGCCCATCACGCAGGCCTTAATGCAGTTTTTACAGCCCTGACAGCGGTCATAATCGATGACCACCCGATAAATTGGCAACCCCCAGCCCTCCAGTTGCCACAACCACCCAGAACACACTCGCCTTTATCCTTTATCGACGGGTGCTCCCCGCCCTGTTTATTGCTTCTAGCAGAACAGCCACTATTTTGCTGACGCTACGCTTCACCTCGCTGGTTAGGCCCTCCCCGAAGTCTATACTCGCTGGCTGTATCGCCAGTATGGCGACCTTTGCGCCGGTCTCTCGCCTTATGTATTCGGCTGTGATGTATAATGGGAGTCTATGCGTTGAAAGCGTCTCCCCAACCACCCATTCCGGTGGGACAAGCCTGTAGGCGCCTGGAGCCTCGCCTAGGTGCGCCGCATCCACGAGGAGGACGTGGCTCGGGTTGAGCCGCTTAATTACGCCGAGGTAGTTCTCTGGAACAGCCTCGCACCTTATCAGCTTGACCCAGCTTGGAACTTTCCCCTCAAGCTCGTCCACTACGTAGACGCCTACTGCGTCGTCTCTCCTAAGCAGGTTTCCTATACCCAGAATTAGGAGGAGCCTAACGTCGCTGAGCCAGTCTACCAGCTCGTTGAGCGTCATGTCCAGAATTACTTAAACGAATTTTCTGGCTATTATTCTTGTGCGGCGTCATGGCCATTCGGTTTGTGGCGAAGCTGGAAAACGGGAAAGTCCGCCTACCAAGACAGCAGGGGCTTGAGGAGCTGGCTCAGAGGGGATACGGCGTCTACCAAGAGGACGGAAGCCTCCTGCTAAGCCCCTGCGAGGCGCTCTACCTGCTAGAGAGAAAACGCATAAAGGTCGTAAACGAAGAAAAGCTGGACTTCCAGTCGCTGCTCAGCAGGCTCGCCTCCCAGCGGGGCCAAGGCCTATGGGCAAAATACATGATATACAGAGACCTACGCAGAAGGGGCTACGTAGTCCGTGAAGGCGTGGGCCTAGGCCTAGACTTCAGAGTCTACGAGAAAGGCGAATATGGAAAGAAACCCGCAAAATACCTAGTCTACGGCATACTGGAGGGGCTGCCAATACCAATAAAGAAAATAACGCAGCTCCTCAGCCACACACAAAGCCTAAAAAAGAGACTAATTCTTGCAGTAGTAGACAGAAGAGGCGAAATAGTCTACTACACCGTATCAACCCTAAACATATAGGGGGAGGCCTAATAATGAACACGAGACGCCCCCTCGCCTTCATAAAAATGATGCGACCCATAAACTGCCTAATGGTCGCCTCAGCGGTCTTCGTAGGCGCAGCAGTAACGCTTAAGGCCTCCCCGCAGGGGCACATAGCACGCCTCCTTCTAGGCGCCCTGACAGGATGGACGCTCTTCGCCGCCTCAAACGCAGTAAACGACTACCACGACAGGGAGATAGACGCAATAAACGAGCCGAGCAGGCCAATACCGAGCGGCCTAGTTAGGCCCTGGGAGGCCCTAGCCTTCGCTGCTGTGCTTTCTGCGACGGGGCTTCTGTCCGCCTTCTATACTGGATTGAAGTGCCTAGCACTCGCTTTAATCGCCCTAGCGGTCTCCACGAGCTACGCAACTTGGGGGAAACGCACGGGGCTCTTGGGGAACATGATGGTTAGCCTCTGCATCGCCATACCTTTCCTCTACGGAGGCCTCATAGTGGCTGGGAGGATAAGACCGCTAACGGCAATTTTCTCGGCGATAGCCTTCCTAGCAAACGTCGGCAGGGAAATAACCAAGGGAATTGTGGACGTGGAGGGCGACAGCGCCCAAGGCATCAGGACTGTGGCTGTGGCCTATGGCAGAAGAGCCGCAGCCTTCGCCGCTACAGCCTTTTACTTTCTGGCAGTAGCGTTAACGCCTGTTCCCCCAGCCCTAGGCGAGGTCTCCCTCTGGTATATCCCGATAGTTCTTGTGGTAGACGTGGGGTTCCTCTGGTCGTCTATAAGCCTGCTACGCAGCCCAACGAGAAACAACGCTCGTAGGGTGAAAAATCAGGTTCTCGCATGGATGTGCTTGGGGCTCGCCGCCTTCGTTGTCGGAGCCCTCTGAAATTCTTGGGGAGAAAGAAAGTTTAAGAGGAAAGTTTTACATTTGTAAAGTTAGAGGGCTCCGGCCCTCAGGAGGCACGAAAGTTGGAGGAAGTATCCGTCCTGATTGGGGGCGAGGCCGGAGCCGGAGTCAAGCGTTCTGGCCTAATTCT
>QMYG01000091.1 GCA_003662535.1 Candidatus Bathyarchaeota archaeon | reverse complement strand
TAACAGTATTTTCTCCAAATCTTGGGCCGCCTTCTTTGTCTCTAGCAGGACAACACCTATTTTGCTGTCCTTTGATGCCTGAACCACAAGCCTAGCCTCTGGCCTGACCTCCATAACGACAACATAGCCTCCTTCGCTCTGGACTATGTTTATCTCGACATTCCCCATCTTCAGGTCTCTCGAAATTCTCTCCGCTATGCTGAAGAGAGCTGCGCTAGCCGCAGAAAGCTTGTCCTGTCCTACGTCTGACCTTAGAGCTGCTGCTATGGGGTATCCACTAGCCTCTATCAGGATTGAGGCTGTGATGCCTTCTACGTTCTGCTCTAGTTTTATCAGCCTGTTCACTAGTTTGTCTCTGACGGCGGGGTCTAGTCTTTCCACAGTTCTTCCCAATTGATTTTCCTCATTACTAGATAAAAGTTTTTTTCTCAATGCCACGAGAAAAGCTTACGCCAAGTAATAACTAGATGTTTCTATGCAGATTTTTTACGTTTTTCTCACTTATTTCCCGGGTTAATCCCGCTTCAATCCTTAAATCCATCAGAGACGGAATAGACTTTGATGGCTGTTCCTTGGAGTGCGCTTGAGAGGTTTTTCCCCTACCCGAGTTATAGGCTGTATCAGCAGGAGCTCATACGGTTTGTTTATAAGGTTTTTGCAGACGGCTCTATAGGAATTATACACGCCCCTACCGGCATCGGAAAAAGTGTCTCCATCCTAGTTGGCTGGCTTGCCGCTTGGCAAACAGGAAATTCTGGTAGACTGTTGGTTGTAACTAGGACGAAGAGCCAGCTCGAGATATATGCTCGTGAACTCCGCAGGATTAAGGAGTGCTCTGGCCTCGACTTCACAGCGGCTGTCGTTAAGGGTAGGCAGAGCATGTGCCTGCAGAAGTGGAGCCAAAACCTGAACTACAGGGACTTCCTCAGCGTCTGCCGCAGGCTTAGGCGTGAGGGTGAGTGCAAATACTACAATGCAGTCTACGACGAGAGGGGTAGGGCAAGCAGAGCTGCGGTTTCAGCCCTGAAGATGGCTGCGATGGAGGGTGTCGCCTCGGCGGACGAACTCAGGCAGGTGTGCTCCGAGCTGAGGCTGTGCCCCTACGAGGTCATGAAGCTACACGCCAGATACGCAGACATCGTCTGCGGCTCCTACAACTACGCCCTCATGGAGGGGGTTCGAGGAGCGCTCCTAAGGCAGAGCCTACACCGCCTAGACATAGTTTTCGACGAAGCCCACTCACTCCCGGAATACGCAGCTGGCCTCCTCTCAGACGAACTCACAACAACCTCGCTGTCGAGAGCCCAGAGAGAAATAACAACCTACGAGGTAGACGACTGGGGCTTAGTGGGTGCACTCCAGAAAATCCTCTCCAGATGGTCGAAAAACGTCTACCAAAACTACGGGCTGGACAGGGAAGCCTTAGTCAAAAGAGACACGCTAATAGAGGAACTCATAGAGGAAACAGGCACAAAAGACGAAACAGAACTCCTAACACTCGTCCAAGGCCTGATAGACGAAGGGGACGCCATAAGGTGGCGCAGGTCTCTCCAAGGAAAAAGGGCGATTTCATACCTAGCAAGTTGCGCTGAGTTCCTACAAGCATGGATAGTCCACACCGAACCCTACTACGTGCGTTACGTCATGGCACTAGAAGACGCTAGGGGGAGGCGACGTGGACTTTTGGGCCTGAGGTGCATAGACCCATCCATAGCAGCCTCACCAGTAATCAACGGAGCTAGGGCCACGGTGCTAATGAGTGGAACGCTTTGGAGCATGGACTACTACATAGATGTGCTGGGCGTAGACAGAGAAAGGGTCAGAAGGCTAAATATACCACCAGTCTACCCACCAGAAAACCGCCTAATACTCGTAGACACAGCAGTAACAACGAAATATGAGGAAAGAAGACCTGAACTCCTGAAGGAAATAGCCCGCAGACTAACAGAAATCCTAGAGGTGGTTCCCGGCAGAGTCGCCATTTATTTCCCCTCATACGAACTTATGAAGACTATAATGCGAGATGTGGAGACAAGCCGCCCAATACTGATGGAAAGGCACGGGATGAAGCACGAGGAAGCGATAAGCTTCCTCTCGTCGAGCCATACAGGCCTGATAGCTGGAGTTGCTAGGGGGAAGCTGAGCGAGGGAGTAGACATGGTTGAAAACGGCCGGGGAATGCTTAAGGCAGTAATTATAGTGGGTCTACCATACCCGAGAAAGTCGGAGCTTCAGGAGGCAATCAGCCGATACTACAGGCAGAAATACGGAGCAAGAGCCAGAAAATACGCCTACGAGCTCCCTTGCCTCACAGCCCTGGCCCAAGCAGCGGGAAGGCTCATAAGAAGCCCAGCTGATAGGGGAGTAATCCTAATAATGGATAGAAGAGCCGCAACAAGCTTCAAAAGGAAGCTCCCTCCGGACTGGAGGAGAGGTATGAAAGCCTACCAAGACCTGCGGAAAATAAAGGACGAAATATCAAACTTCCTTCACAACATAAATTAGCGCATTAAATTTAATGCACCGAAACGCAACAATAGGGTAGGTGATAGCTCGGAAATGAACTATGAGGAATTAGGCCTCAAGGTTGGTTTGGAAATCCATAGACAGTTGAAAACGAAGCACAAGCTTTTCTGCAGCTGCCCACCTGTCCTTCACTCCGAAGAGCCACACTTCACTTTCCTGCGTAGGCTTAGGCCCACTCAAAGCGAGGTTGGGCAGGTAGACCCCGCTGCGCTCTTCGAGTTTAAGCGGGGGCGTGTAATTCTCGACGAGGCCTATAGGGACTCCACCTGCCTCGTGGAGGCTGACGAGGAGCCTCCGCACCCGCTGAACCCAGAAGCCCTAGAGATTGCTTTGACTGCGGCTCTCATGATGAAGTCTACGCCTGTGGACGAGGTTCACGTCATGCGTAAGGTGGTGATAGACGGGTCCAACACGACGGGCTTCCAGCGCACCTGCGTTGTGGCCTTAGGCGGGGAGGTGGTTGTCGGCGGAAAGCGCATACCGATTCAGCATGTGGGCTTGGAGGAGGACGCTGCGAGGAAGGTGGGGGAGGACGGCTTGACCGTCCGCTACCGCTTAGACAGGCTGGGGATACCGCTCATCGAGGTGGCGACGGCGCCGGTTATACATTCACCTAAGGAGGCTGAGGAGGTCGCCCTCGCCATAGGCAGGATACTCAAGGCCACAGGCAGGGTTGTCAGGGGGCTTGGAGCCATCAGGCAGGACATAAACATATCCATACGAGACGGAGCCCTCATAGAGGTGAAGGGCGTTCAGGAGCTACCCTTAGTAGCCAAGGTCGTTGAATACGAGGTGAAGAGACAGCTGGGCCTCCTAGAGATAAGGGACGAACTCAGGCGGAGAGGCGTAAAAGAGGAACACATAACCGAGAACTTCGTAGACGCAACGCAGACATTTAGAAAAACCAAGTGTAAGGTGATTCAAAGAGCCCTAAAATCGGGCGGGGTTGTGCTCGCTTTGAAGCTTGCAGGCTTTTCAGGGCTTCTGGGAAAAGAGCTCATGCCCGGCGTCCGGTTCGGCACGGAGCTTTCAGACTTTGCCGTCAGGTGGAGCGGCGTCGGCGGCATCTTCCACACAGACGAGCTACCAGCCTATGGAATTAGCCAAGAGG
>QMYG01000090.1 GCA_003662535.1 Candidatus Bathyarchaeota archaeon | reverse complement strand
CTGCACCCCCGCCCACACCCCCGTGTAGCCTCAACATCTATGGTTCTGCCGAACACCGTCATGTATGGGCTTCTCCCACCTACTAGGGGCACGACCTGTGCGGTTGGATGCGGCGCATCGTCCAGCCGCCTAACCCAAACCCTTTCAGCCCTCTCGTCTAGGGACGGAACGTAGACGCCTCTACATCCAGCTAGGTCCTCCAAGCAGCCTCTGCCCTGCTCAATGACTGAATCGAGAATCCCATCTAGAACCTCCTCGGCCTCCCCTATGACGAAGAGGTCGATGTATGGGCTTAGCGGTAGGGGGTTTTCTGTCGAGCAGGGCCCACCAGCAATCACTAGGGGGTGAGATTCGCCTCTCTCCACGCTTTTCAAGGGAATGCCTGAATCTGAGAGGATTTTGAGCACGTTTGCGTAGTCCCACTCGTATTGCAGGCTGAAAGCTACGACATCAAACCTCTTTAGGGGTTGTCTCGACTCTAGGCTGAGTAGTGGTTCGTCTCTCGTTGGTGTGAAGAATCTCTCGCAGGCGATGTCATCCCTCGTGTTCATCAGGTAGTAAAGTAGCTTTATTGGGAGTCCAGTCATCCCAACCCTGTATATGTTTGGGTAGCAGAGGGCGACTCGAAGCTGGACTTTACGCCAGTCCTTCTTTACGGCGTTTGCCTCTGGTATCAGGCTCATTTTTCCGTCTGCGCTCTGCCTTCCTCTAGCTCCTGCCTCAGCCTCAGAAAGGTGTTTGGGGCCACATCCCTATAAACGACGACGCCTGGGCCTATCCAGCATCCTGGGCCTATCTTCACTCCCGGCATGGTAAGCGCATTTATGCCCGTCTGGCTTCCATCCCCCATGACAACCCCAAACTTACGCACTCCGCTGTCTACCAGCTGTCCTTTTAGCACCATCTTTATGCTTGCCTTGTCGAAGCGTAGGTTGGCTGTGATTGTTCCTGCGCCAAGGTTGCAGTTTTCCCCTATTATGCTGTCTCCTACGTAGGACAGATGCCCGATGTGCGTGCCGTTCATCACGATGGAGTTCTTTATTTCGCAGGCGTTTCCGATGCGAACCCTAGAGCCTATGGAGGTGCAGGGCCTTATGTAGCAGTTCGGCCCAATGTCGCTCCCCCCTCCTATCACGGCGGGCCCCTCAATATACGCCCCAGCCCTTATTCTGGCGTCTTCTGCCACGTAGACGGGCCCAACTAAGGTTGCACCCTCCTCAACCCTCCCCTTAACCTCAGGAACCAAGCCTGAAACAGCCCTTCGATTGGCCTCCAACAAGTCCCAGGGCCTCCCAACATCAAGCCAGCTCTCCCTCGAGATTTCCACAGCCCGAACCTCCTGCCCCTCATCCACTAGGCCCTGAATCGTGTCCGTTATCTCACGTTCGCCGCGAGTGGACTCCCCTGTTCTCCGTATAGCGTCGAATATGTCGCTGTCGAAGACGTAGACGCCTGCATTGGCCAGAGGCTCGAAGCTCCAGCTCTCAGGCTTCTCCACTATTTCCTTTACGTGTCCGTCTTCAACCCTAACCATCCCGTAGTGGCTGGGGTTCTCCACGGGGACTAGGGCTAGAGTCGCCACTGCGTTCTTCCCGTGCCTATTGATTACGGCTTCTAGGGCTTCGGGCGTGAGGAAGAGGTCTCCGTAGACCGCTAGGAATTCCCCGTCTACCCTCCCCTCAGCCATGCCTATGGCGTCCGCAGTGCCGCAAATCCTCGGCTGCCTCACATATTCTATTTTTAGGTCTAGGTCTGAGCCGTCTCCAAACCTGTTCATTATTTTTTCAGCCATGTAGTGGACGACTATCAGGACTTCGTCTACGCCGACTTTACGTAATGCCTCTAGTAGATGCTGTAGTAGGGGCTTATTCGCTACGGGCAAAAGCACTTTGGGCCTGGTTAGCGTTAGGGGCTGGAGCCGTTCTCCCCTGCCAGCGGCTAAGACCACCGCCTTCAAGCCCTAGACACCGCCCCCTCAACCAGCCTAATCGCCTCGTCAGCGAGCTCCCTAGCCCTCTCCTCACTCTTACCTTCAGCGGTTATGCGTATCACGGGCTCGGTTCCAGAGGGCCTTATTAAAACCCAGCCGTCGCTCATCCTAGCCGCAACGCCATCAACCTTAAGCACGTCCGAAACTCCAGCAAAAACTTCGGAGATTCTGGCCTCCACCTCAGCCATAACCTTAGGCTTTAGCTCGTTCCTGCAGGGCACATTCCTCCTTATCACAGGGTAGACTGGGACTCTGGCTAGGAACTCTGAGGGCTTTAGGCCCGTCTTTTCCAGGGCGTCTACCACCAGCAGTGAGGATAGGGTTCCGTCGGGGGCGTGGTGGTGTTGTGGGTGAACCCAGGCGCCACAGGGCTCGCCTCCGAAGACGGCGTTATGCCTCAGCATCGCATCAACAATAGCGATGTCTCCAACCCTCGTCCTTACAACACGCCCTCCCCTAGCCTCAACAACCTCCTCCAAAACCATAGAAGCCTCAACATTAGTAACGATAACGCCTCCGCCCTTCCTGTCCAAGATGTAGTCGGAGTAGGCTGCCAGAGACTGGTCTAGCGGTGCGTAGTTGCCCTGCTCCGTCAGCATCACCATTCGGTCTCCATCCCCGTCGTAGGCGAAACCCACGTCCGCCTTGAGGCCCCTAACCACGTCCATAGCGGTTTTTAATGCTTCCTCCGTCGGGTTCGGGCTCCTCCCGGGGAAGAAGCCGTCTGGCTGTGCGTTTAGGCTGTAGACCTTGCATCCTAGTTCACGGAAGAGCTTCGGGGCTAGGATTGATGTGGCTCCGCAGCCCGTGTCCAGCACAACCCGCCATTCCCTGCTGAGGGAGACAAGCTCCCTAACAGACTCTACGTAAAGCTCCACGGCGCCTGAGGCGTCCACGACCCTTCCCAGACTACGCCAATCAACCCTTCTGAATTTTTCTTCAGCGATGATAGACTCAAGCCTCTCTTGCTCTTTCGGTGGGAAGGCGACTCCTTCGGCTGTGAAGATTTTGATTCCGTTGTATTCTGGTGGGTTGTGGGAGGCCGTTAGCATCACGCCCGCATCCATGCCCAGCCTCTTAGTCAGATAGGCCAAAACAGGTGTCGGTGCGAGTCCAACCCTATGAACTGTGCATCCACCTGCAATCAGTCCGGAGATTAGGGCTGACTCAAGCATCTGGGCTGATGTCCTCGTGTCATGAGCGACGAGAACTTCGCCGCCTCCAGTATAGGTTGCTAGGGCTGACCCGACCTTCAGGGCGAGTTCAGGTGTTAGCTCCACGTTTGCCCGAGCACGAATTCCAGATGTGCCGAACAGCCGCTTCATAGGCATCAAAAGACAGGGAAGCAAACCTATATTTCTAGTTTAAACAAGAGGCGCAAACTTTCTGTCAGGTTCCTCCCACAATAGCCGTTCAAGCTCGTTCAACGTTAAGCCTGTGATTATGTCCCCAAAGATTTCGCACCTCCTCCTTTCATGCCTATGCTCTGGAGGCCTAACAACGACCTCGACCTCGCTGCCCGAAGGTAGACGGAAGTATATGTGGTAGACTTCTACGGGTGCTCCACCACCCTTGACTGTTTGTCGCTCAACACGAAGCTTTCCAAACCTTTCAAGCCTTTTCGCAACGTTTTCCGGATTTTCTGCGTAGACCTCTATGTCTATGTCGCT
>QMYG01000089.1 GCA_003662535.1 Candidatus Bathyarchaeota archaeon | reverse complement strand
TCGTCAAGCTCCACGTCGGCAGGGTTCCAGGCAAGCTTGGAGAGGAGGTCGTAGTAGAGGTGGTTGTGGTGGATGATCTCAGGTGCAAGGGTGAATCCGATGCAGCGGTTCGCCTTGGGGTCGGACGCAACGTCCTTGGCTCTACTGATGATGTCCTCCAGGTCTCCATGGAGGTATGTGTTCCCTCCGAAGGAGTGGATGGAGCCGAAGCACCAGTATTTGCCGAAAAAGTAGTCAAGCTCCTTGTACAAGGGATTTGCATCGGCCCAGGTGTCGTAGATGAGTAGCTTCTCATCGGGGATTGCGTCTAGGAAGGCCCTTACGTCCTCCTTTGGCCAGACCTTCCTGTCTTGGAATCGCCATGAGTCGGTTAACCAGACGGCTTCGCTGTCGACATCTTCGAGGAGCTTTGTCATGGCCTTGGCCATATCTACCTTGATATGCCTTCTCTCCTCAGGCGTGGCGCCTATGGAGGATTCGCCCGGCGGGCCCTGAAAGTATAGATGATCCGTTCCATAGGCCCGCTTGTGCTCTATGAGGATACGCTTGCCGAACTTTATGAACATCGGGTCGAGAGGATGGATGATGGTCTGGGGAGGAGTTGCACCCCACTTGAAGTATCTGTACTCTGTCTCTGGGTGGGCACGGATGAATGACGCGGAGTCGGCGAGAGCGTCTAGCATATTCTGCATCGGAGGCTTCAGGGATCCAGGCTTTCCTATCTCGCCGCTGTAGCCTGGGCTTATCGTGGTGAGTCCGAGTCTACGGGCAAAGGAGATTATCCTCCTGACCTGCTGGCTTCGGAGCTTGTCGCCTCTTGATAGAGGTTCTTGTGCTACGCCGAACTCCTTTAGCACCTTTCTCCATACAACTCTACTCCCAGAGGGAGGGAAGAGGATGTTCAGCTTCTTTCTTACCGCCCACTCGACCTCTCTCTTCCACTCCTCCCAGCCCCAGCAGAAGGTGGTGTAGCCGCCTCCAAGATATATCCTCTTCTGGAACCTGGGGATCTGTACCTCATGTATTCCTTCAAAGGGAATCGCCGAGGACTTTGGTATGTGTTCTCCGTCCCAGAAAAACCCGACCTTCAAGTACTTCTCAAGATAGTGGTAGACGGCGTAGAGGGTGCCTCGGGGTGTGGCACCTCGGAGTAAGAGGCAGGCTGCCTCACCGAAACGGGCAGACTTGATGAGGAAGCCGTCTTCTCCTAGGTTCGAGGGGATCTGAATGGAGCCGTCCTCTACGAGGGATTGCGCGACGAGGTTGTCTCCCACGAGGAAGATAGGCTGGTCCTGCTCGCTCAGGTCGTGGTAAGCATAGTCTTGGTCTGAGAGCACGACCTGTTTTTGGCCTGTAATGCGGCCAAGGTAACGAGCTAGTTCCTTCGCTGCGTATCTTTCCAGCCAACCTCCCATCAGGCCATAGACCACGGTCATGCAAACACAGGCCTTTTTCCTAGGTGCTGGTCATCGGCAGCCTTCCCTTTTTTATGATTTGTTTGACAGCCGCCTAAAAGGCCTGCTGTGACGCCATGCAGATTTGACCATCGCCTAGGGGCGCGTTTAAGGGATCCTCGCTCTCCCCGCCTGACGTTGTCTGAAGACATCCCTGGTGCCTGCTAGCCCTTGGCGCGCCGCCGCCCACAACCGGAATATTTTTCACGGGCAGAGCGAGGATGCCATGGGTCGGAACATGGATCGGGGACTCATCGGCGTATTGCTCGTCTGCCTTGTGGGATCAACGATCGTCGTACTGGTCTTGTTCGAGCTAAGGCCCTCTGAGTCGGTCAGCCTGATCCGTCTGGACGCCTTCAAGGAGGGGGTGGGTAGGATTCCTTCATATTCCCTCGAGCTTCTCACGAGGAGACCGATCCAGCACTTAGTCCTCCAGTTTCAGTACCTGGTAAGGGTGGACGAGAAGGTTCATAATCGCCTCCTATCCCTGTTGCAGTCAGAGGGCTTGCTCGGCCCTTCTGAGAGAGCGTTGACGACGAATCCTAAGGTCTCATCGATTCTCAGGATGATGGAGCCCTTTCCCGACAGTCCTCACTACCGCTTCTTCCACGACTCAGCGATCTACGAGAGCCACTTATGGCAGGGGGGAAGGGAGATCTACCGCAGGGCTGAGTACGAGATCGCTGTGCTGGATCTGCATAGTTTCTTCGAGTACCTGCCAGAAAGCGCCCGTCCAGATGCCTACAAGTGCCACACGGTTTTTGCCGCCTTCTTCCACCAGGAGAATGTCTCGTTCTATGAAGGGGTGAGCGACTTCTACCTTGACAGGCGTGACTCAGTGGGCGAGATCCTCTGCCAGGCGGGGAACAGGCAGCTCCTCTTCGAGAACCCGAGGGTCACTGTCCCAGAGGGATCTGAGTACGTGGACGTGACCTCGGCACCCCCCTTCGGGACGGTGTCCTTCGACGGGCTTTCCGGACAAGAGACTGTGAAGGTCTTCTTCACTACTAGGCACCTCGCTGGTCCAGCCGTTCTGGTCACGAGGGTCTTCGTGGATGGGAGGGAGGAGAAGACCTACTACGTCTTCTTGGGTTGGCCCGAGGAGCCTTACTAGCGGTCAGACCGGACTATTCTAGTCGAGGTTATCTCTCTGTAGAGTTTGCGTCTCACCATGAGGAGCCAGAGGAGACCTCCGGCTAGCATGGACGTGCCGGTGACAACCAGCCATTCGACGACGTGTACCCAGAAGATCGCCCTGTTCCAAAGGTGGAAGGCGAGCTCAGTCAGCTGTGCGTAGCTGTCGGACAGCCGATTTAGCTGGGAAGTGCATGAGTCCATATCCGCGTCGATGAAGCTCTGCCTGGCTTCGTCGTACAGCTTCGAGTCCTCTGCCAGCCCAACTTCGACTTGCCGGAGGTTGGCGCCGAACTTGTCTGCGAACTCTATAAAGGAGAGCAGGTAGAGCCTCTGCTGGTATACCTTGTCAAATAGGCCTCTTACCCTATGTTCCTGCATAACATCGTCGGGGATCGGCTCCTGGGCGGTGAAGTAGATTAGGTGAACCAGGACGTCCTCGTGGTACGGCCAGCTGTAGAAGGTACCCTCGTTGATATGCCACTTGTGGACGTAGGCGAAGGATATTCCCTTCCCCATCTTCCAGAAACACATGTAGGCCTTCCCCTTGTTCACAGGGACCGTGGGGCTCATGAGGGCTACCACGGTCGAGCCTTGCTTGGGCCATGGCTTGTTGCTGGACGAGATCCAGACCTGGTTCCACGGCAGGTCTCTGGTTAGCGGGTGGCCGGGTATCTGGGGGAGGCAGTGGAATTGCTCTGGCGGGCCGTAGAGTCCCGGCTTGTCGTTCACCGGGAGAATGTCCCCGATAGGGGTGAGGTACCAGGATGGGTGGCTTCCGCTTGTGGCGAAGCTAGATGAGTCATCAGCCATCAGGAACCCTATGCCACTGCTTTTCATCTCGTCTATCAACCACCTTATGAAGCGCGGTGGCATGTCCGTGGCGAACATGCCGTCCTCGACGACCACATCGTACTTCTCGCGCAGCTCCTCCTGGCTTCTAGGCATGTACAACCTCAAGTTCCTCTGAGCCGCCTTCTCCCCCATCGACCAGGCATGGGCCGGCACGGGATTCCACGAGATCCTCGGATCCTTCACAAAGGTCGCGCCCGGCGTGTAGGGCATCAGCCACGCCTTGCCGATGTGGAG
>QMYG01000088.1 GCA_003662535.1 Candidatus Bathyarchaeota archaeon | reverse complement strand
TCCAGTATCTTTGTAGCCTTCTCTACGGGTTCACCCGAGCTTTTCAGCCTGACATTCACGGTTACCTTCTCAATCCTCGGCTTGAGCATCGGATTCTTCTCCCACTTAGATACGAAGTCTTCTCGGGACATCTTTCATCACTCCTTCGATGGAAGCGATATTAGTGGTTCTTCCTCCCCGACCACGAAGACGTAGTCCAGTATTGTTCTGAACTCCTCTCCGTCTGGGCTTTGGAGGACTACGCCGTGCCTTCTACGCTTTTCACCCTTCACCTGCTCAATGCCTAGGATCTTGCCATGCTTCCCGATGTTCTTTCCACCTATGACTATGGCATACATGCCTTCGCCTATTCTCAGGTGCTTGAGTATGGTTTGGCTCGGAACCTCTATCATGAGGACATCTAAAGTCTTATACACGTCTTCTTCCTCTGGGCTGAGGAGTATGTTCCTTCCGTCGTGCAGGTTTAGCTGGGTTCTCCCTCCCTTAACTGTTGTCTTGTTTTCTATCCTGCATAGCTTGAACTTCGCCTCTCCGTTGTTTATTTTATGCAGTGATAGCCCCTTGTGGGTTGGGAGTATGCGGTAGTGGGTGTTCGCCTCCTCTAGGCTGAGCACGTCCATGAGTCCGACTGGGAATCTGGGTTCTCTCCGCACCACCCCGTCTACCTTCACCAGGCCCTGCTTGATTATTATTCTGGCCTCTCTGGAGACTTCAGCCAGCTTTAGTATGTCTCGGATTATCACGAGAAGCGGGATGCACCTATCTATTGGGTGTGGGCCAGGAACGGGCCTAACGGCCCAAACGTGCTTCTTCTTTGGTATGGGCCAGAAGGCTGGGGCTGGCTTGCGCTTTAGGTGCCTTCCTCCGCTTCCCCTACGCTTCAACCTCCTCTACCTCCTCAGGCACAGCGGCCTCCTCGACCGCTGGGGCGGGAGCGCCACGCCTACGCTCCAATATGGCTCTTCTCCACTTATCATCCAAGTTTAGCTTAATAATCATAACTTTGGACGGGTGTATGGGGACGAAAACTGTGCTTCCATCCACCTTCTCCTTGGTTATACCGTCTATGTAGATGCGGTACTTTTTCCTGTCTACCCTGTTCACCTTTCCTTCCGTATTCTTGTAGTCTCCACGCATAACCTTAACCACATCCCCGACACGGATGGGTAGGGAGCGTGTGCCATACTTCTCCCTAAGTTCCTCTGATAGTGGAGCTGAAAGGAGCTTGTGCCTCTGGTGCTTCGGGCAGTTGTAGAGCCACTTCCTCTGCTTCCTCGGCTTCCTGCTCTTCATACACTCCACCTCTCTACACGATGATGCTTGCGGCGCTGGCTATTCTAGGCCAGCGTTCAGCAGCCTCTCGGGCGACGGGCCCACGTATGAGGCTGCCCTTCATTTCTCCACCCTCCGTCATTATCACAGCCGCATTGTCCTCGAACTGCACCCATGTTCCGTCTGCACGCCTGTAGGGCTTCTTCTGCCTGACGATAACAGCCCTAAAGATTTTCTTTCTCATGTCTGGCTTTCCCTTCTTCACCGAGACGACGACCATGTCTCCAACCCCTGCGGAGGGCAGCCTCCTCAGTCTACCTTTATATCCGATTACCTGTATGACCTTGAGTTCTCTGGCTCCTGTGTTGTCCACGCATTTTATGTAGGCGCCTACTGGAATCCCCCTAGACCTCTTTGGTAGGTGGCCTGCGATTCCCCTGACCGTCAGCACCCTTGCCCTAGCCTTTGGCACCCTTACCACGCTCCAGTATCTCCGTGACTACAAAGGCGACGGTCTTACTTATTGGTCTGCATTCGGAGATGCGCACTTTGTCGCCTGTTCTTGCGTTTATGCAGGGTGGATTGTGCGCTGGGATTCTGCTCCTTCTACGCATGTATCGCATGTATTTCGGAGAGTAGTGCAGGTAGTCCACCCTAACTATGACGGTCTTGTCCATCTTGTCGCTTACCACGACGCCTTCTAGCGTTTGGCCACGAATGCGTAGACTGCCGTGAAAGGGGCAGTTCTTGTCTCCGCAGCTCTCCTTCACAGCCTTACCCATCCCCTACCATCTCCTCTTAATCCTCTTTTTGATTCTATCCTCAGGCCTCCCTACTAAAAGTTGCCCCTCAATCTCAACAACAGTCCCATCTGGGAAATGGAAGTGGAAGGTGCAGTTCGCCTTAGGTATTCTTTTACGTCTACCACCACTAAGCACTAGGAAGGTGTTTCTGGTCTCGTCTATGATGCGTCCCTTAATCCCAACGTAGCCTGCATGACTACTTTTAACGACTTCCACATCCAACCCGATGAATTCCTCCCGTATCACGTCAGGAGTTATCCTCACTTCGCCCTCCTCCGCTCCTCGTTCTCTACGGTGAGCAGTCGAGCTATCGCCCGCCTAATCTCCCTGATTTGCGACGGATTCTCCAAGGCGCCTCCAGCCTTCACCATCGCCCTGAGCTTCATTAGTTCAACCCTCAGCTCGTTTAGGCGTCTACGTCTCTCCTCAGGACTCATAGCCCTTATATCACGCATCCTCAGTATCGGCAACCCTACTCAGCCCCCTCTTCAGCCTCTTCTGCGGTTTCCTCCCCGCTGGAGGCCTCTGGCGCAGATTCAGCCTGAACCTCTTCCACAGCCTCTTCGCTTTCAGCCTCAGCTTCGATTTCTGGGGGCGCCTCCTTCAGAGTAACACGGTCTGGGAACTGTGCATCAGGAGGCATTATGAGAACCTTAACTCCGTAGACTCCGGGCTTCAGCTGGACGTGGACAACTGCTTTTCTTAGATACTTTACAGCTGGCTCTCCGCATTTGGGTATGTATCCAGCCTTGAACTTCTCATACTTCGCCCTCTGGCTTCGAAGCTTCCCGCTAATTACGATTTCAGCTCCGAGCGCCCCAGCCTCCATAATCCTATTCAACGCCCAGAACCCAGCACGCCTGTAGTGTATGCCTCTCCTCAGGGCGGAAGCAATCCTCGAAGCCATTATGTAGGGATTGAGCTCCGGAACCTCTACTTCGGCTACGGCTATCTGCGGGTTCGAGATGCCGAACCGCTCCTCAAGCTCCTTCACAAGCTCCTTAATTATCCTGCCACCACGCCCAATGACGAGGCCTGGCCTAGTAGCGTAAATGACGATGTGGGTGCCGAGTGGGGTCTTGGTTATCGTGGCACCACCATAACCAGCGTTCTCAAGCTTACGCATGAAAAACTCATCAATATCAGTGCGCTTCAAAGCCTCTTTAATAAAATGCTTCACGGTAGACATGGCAACCTCACTCCATAACCTCTTCTAAAACAATTTCAACATGGCATAACGTCTCAAAATGGGGGCTTGTGCGCCCGAAGGCTCGGGGAATATAATTCCTAATCTTCCTACCCGGATAGGCGGCTGCATGAACAACCCTAAGCCGCTCCACGTCTAGCCCCTTATACTCCGCATTAGCCTCGGCGCTCTTCAAAACCTCAAGAATCTTCTTTGCGGCTTTAACGGGGTATCTACCTGCGTAGAAGCCCTGCAGGCCTCTCCTATGCGGCACTTTCTTCTTGTAGCGCCTGAAGGGGACGGGCCTACGCAGGGCTATGACGTCTTCTAAGAGTTTCTTGGCGTCCTCCAGCATCCTTCCGCGAATGAAGGCGCAGACTTCCCTAGCTGCTTTAGGCGATATTCTCAGCTCTCTACCGCTGGCCTTAGCCGTCCTTTCTGGGTCTAGCCAGCCGACCGAATATCCCC
>QMYG01000087.1 GCA_003662535.1 Candidatus Bathyarchaeota archaeon | reverse complement strand
GCTCTCAACCAGCTTCTTTATTCTGTACCTTACAGCCCCCTCTGTTAGGCCTACTGCATCGGCTATTTTTGTTGCCGGAGTCCTGCTGTTTTCTCTCAGTATCTGGAGAATTTTTCTATCTTTCTCGTCTAGGTGTGCGCTTCCAGCAATCATCACGTAGACCTCGTGGAGCTTTCTCAGATGATATTTTTGCTTGCAGGATAATCTAAAATATTTCTTGGTGTTGTAGTTAGGGTTTGGTGTTTCGGCTTGTTGGTCGGCCTCATGTCCGACACCCATGACAGGCTCCCATACGTGGATAGAGCTGTGGAGAGGCTTAATGCGGAGGGCGTGGAGCTGGTCCTGCATGCTGGGGATTACATCGCACCCTTCGCCGCCCAGAAGCTCGGCGGCTTGGAGGCGAAGGTTGTTGGGGTTCTTGGAAACAACGACGGCGATACAGAACTCCTGAAAAAGCGTTTCGAGGGGTTCGGCGGGGAGCTTCGAGGCCCCTTCGCCGAGGTTCAGGTAGACGGGTTGAGAATAGCCCTGCTTCACGGCCACCTAACAGAACTCCTAAACTCGCTTGTGAGCTGTGGGGGCTATCAGGTCGTTGTTCACGGGCATACGCACAAGGCGGAGGTCAGGCGTGTCGGGGAAACCCTAGTGGTCAATCCCGGGGAGGTTTGTGGATACCTGAGTGGAAAATCTACAGTCGCTGTTCTGGACACGAAAACCCTAGAGGTTAGGATTATCGAGCTTTAGGGCTTTCTGAAGAGGGCTATGTAGTATCCGGCGTCGTGGAGGTGCGGGTGGAAACGCTGGGTTTCCTCAGCCCCCCACAGCTCCCTAACTATGCCGTGTGAACCCAAAAAGGGGCCGCCTCTCTCCAGTCTCAAACCCAGCTTTTCCACGGCGAACCTAGCGTTTTCCTCGCACTCCTCTATCGTCATAGTGCAGACGCTATAAAGTATGCGTCCCCCACTCCTCACAATTTTTGCCGCAACTTTCAGGAATTGGCGTTGATAATCAGCCAAGGAGAGAATCTGGCCTCTGGTCTTCTGTTCGTAGAGCTTCGGCATAACACCCAAAGCACTACAGGGTGGGTCTACAATGCACTTGTCCGCCCTTATCCAACCATAGTCTACGTCTAAGTATCTGGAATCTGCACTCAACAGCTTCACCCTGTGAAAGCCCAGCCTGCTCAGTGTCCGCCTAGTCTGTGCTATTTTCTTTCTACTCCTGTCTACGCCTATTATTTCGCCTTCACCACGCATCAGTTGGTAGGCGTGTGAGAGCTTTCCGCCCGGTGCACAGGTCAAGTCCACTAGGGTTTCTCCGGGCTTTGGGTTTAGGACGTGGACTGCGAGGATTGACGGGCATGACTGCGGGTAGACTAAGCCGTTTCGGTATTCGCTCAGCTCCCTCACTGGCGGTAAGCTATATAGAGGGTGCGTGTTTTCCACAACTAGGCCTTTCCTCCTGCTCAAAACCTCTTTTTCGCTCATTTTTGACACTCCTACGGCTACGACTTCGCCAACTTCATCTGCAACGGCAACTAGGTCTCCTCTGCGCAGTCCACGACAGTCTTTCACTCCGGGGACGTAGACGTTTGCGCCCATGAGCGCCGACTCCGCCGTAAACTTGTCCACGACTATCGTTTTCTCAGCCTCTGGGAGGGTGTTCGGCCCCTCTATCGGTATCCTTATCGTGTCTGGCAGTAGGGGGTGAGGCTCAGCCTCTACGCCCTTCTCTCTCAGGCTGTCTAGGACTTTGCCTCTGCTGGTTTTAAGCGTGTTCACACGAAGGTGGTAGAACCTGCCGGGGGATTTTAGGGCGTGTAGCACGGGTTCAAGCTCATAACCATAAACCTTATGCAGGGTGCGAATCACGTCTACCGAGTATCCGTGCCTCCCTGCGAGCCTCTCAAGCCACGTCATGCCCCTTCTGGGCCTCTTTAAGGCGTATCCTCTTCTTAGGCTTCCTCTTCAGCTCCGTCCCACAGACGGGACACCTTTTTTCCTGCAGGTCCGGCGGGTAAGTCCTACGGCAGGCTGGGCATTGGAGAATCCAGTAAAGCCTGTGCGTTATGCCTAGGGTTGCTAGGGAAACGTGCTCTATGCCCGCTTGGCTGGCCACGTTCTGAACTGCATAGTCGTCCGTAGCCAGCAGAGGCCTATAACCACGACTGCGAAGCTCTAGGGCTAGGGCGACTAGCTTCAAGTCTACCTCAGAGAGGCTCCTTTCGTCTCCGACACGCCTAGAGGCAAGCCTTGCTTCTCTCACGAAACGCTCATCTGGCTCCAAAACCTTCACTTCCCCAACGTCCACAGCCGCCTTAAACCTTGTCCAAGACATGGAGCTTGGGGGCAGCTCCTGCTCTACTTCTGGCACGGTGTATTTTGGCCAGCGTATGGAAGCCAAGTCTACCCCTGTGATGAAGGCTGTGGAGTCGAGCACGACTATGCGTTCAGGCTCGGCGCTACCCATCTTATTTTGCCCCTCTCTTGGGGAAGAGCCTGTTCATAAGCCTTGCGTAGAATTTGCATTCAAAGCGTATGAACCGTGTTTCGTGCTCCGACTTCCCGAGAATCACTAGGCTTTTCTCACGACCCATCTCCCTCACATACTGGCCATCCACGATAATTAGCGCCTGCTTCGGCCTAAGAACTCTAATCTCAATCCTAGAATCCAGCGGCAATATCAGGGGTCGGTAGTATGGCAGGGGTGCGACAGGCGTTAACGAAATCGCCTCGACATCGGGGTCGAGTATCGAGCCTCCTGCTGAGAGGGAGTATCCTGTGGAGCCTGTCTGGGTTGCGATTATTAGTCCGTCTGCACCATACTCCATGATTTTCTCTCCGTCCTTCAGGACATCCACGTATGTGAGTTTTGCTGGCGCCTTAGACGTTATGAATATGTCGTTTAGGGCGTCTGGAAGTTTTTCCTGCCCAACGGCTGCTGAGAGCTTCCAGCAGCGCTCTATGGTGTAGTCGCCCCTCAGGCACCTGTCTACCGCCTCTAAGGCCTTTTCTGGAGGAACCTCTGCGAGGAAGCCACGAGCGCCCATGTTTATGGCTAGTATTGGTGGTTCGGGCTTCGGGATGGCTAGGCATACACGGAGGATTGTTCCGTCTCCGCCGACTGTGATGATTAGGTCGCACTGCATTCTCTTTAGGGGTGTGGCTAGCTCGCTTCTCTTCATGAACTTGGCCAGTCTAGGCTCTAAGAGGGTCTTTAATCCACGCTTTTCCAGCTCCTGCTGTATGGTTGCGGCGAGTTTGAGGGCGGCTATCCTGTCCCTCCTCGAAACAACACCCACAACCTTGAACAACGCTAGGCCACAACCCCAAGAATATAGGATTACTCGGCTATAAAATTCTCCGAAAAACCTCAGCCACATGAAATGCTCTAGCGAAACGGCTGGAGCCAGCAATTGTTAAATCTCGTCTACCTCAATAATGTTCTAGGTGTCCGATGTGAGCAAGCCTGTGGATGTCGGCTCCCTTAAGGAGGGCAGATATGTCATCATAGACGGGGAGCCCTGCCGAATAGTCGAATACTCCAAGTCTAAGCCGGGTAAGCACGGCTCAGCCAAGGCCAGGGTGGTCGCCATTGGGGTCTTCGACGGCGTGAAGAGGAGCTTCGTGAAGCCCGTAGACGCCCAAGTGGAGGTGCCAATCATAGAGAAGCGTAATGGGCAGGTGGTGGCGGTTACACCCGACACTGTTCAGGTGATGGATTTGGAGACCTACGAGGTTTTTGAGGCGCCTCAGCCTGAAGAAGAGGATTTGAGGGGGAGGCTGGAGC
>QMYG01000086.1 GCA_003662535.1 Candidatus Bathyarchaeota archaeon | reverse complement strand
GGTAAGACGAGCCTCTGCACCTACCTAGCGAACAGAGCGGCACTCGAAGGCTCAAAGGTCGGGATAATCGACGCAGACTTAGGGCAGTCGGATGTCGGCCCACCAACAACCATAGGCCTAGGGCAGATAAGGGAGCCAGTGTCAGACCTGACGAAGGCTGAGGTGGTAGACGCATACCTAGTGGGCTACACGAGCCCCGGCAGGGCTCTGGATAAGGTTCTGGAGGGCATGAAGGTAATCATTGAGAGGGCTGAGAAGCTCGACGTGGACGTGCTCATAATAAATACTGACGGCTGGGTGGACGGGGCTGAAGCTGCAGACTACAAGCGCAGACTGGTGGACATTGCGAAGCCAGACATAATTCTGGGCATAGAGAGGGAAGACGAACTCTCAGACGTTCTAAAAACTCTGAATGGGAAGCAAGTAATGCACATAGATGCTCCTCCGACAATAAAGCGCAGAGATAGGGAAAAGAGGAGGCTGCACAGAGAGCTAAGCTATAGGCGATACTTGGAGGGGGCGAAGGTTCAGTCCTACCCGATAAGCTGGGTTAAGCTGCAGGGCTGTCTACCAGAGCTTGGCCTTCCAGCAACTGAAGAGAGGGTGAGCATCGTAAGCGAGGCGCTAGGCTTTACGCCCTACCACTGCGAGGAAAACCCGAGACACATGCTCATCATACTAGGCAAAAACCAAGAAATCACGGACGAAGCCGTAAAGAAGCTTGAGGAGGCTCTGGAGAAGGACGTGAAGGTTCTGCGTAAGGGGGATGAGCGTGGCGTCTTAGTGTCTCTGCACGGAGACGACGGTCGCTTCCTCGGCATAGGGGTTCTCAGAGACATAGACTTCAGGAGGCGAATAATAAGAATCTACACGCCTGTGGAGGGTAAGGTCTCAACAATATGCGTGGGCTGTGTAAAACTGGATGAGGAGGGCAGGGAGGTGAGCTTTCTAGGCGAGGAGACGCAGGAGGCCTCGGATGTAAAGGGTGAAGAATAAATCTCGGTGGGTAGGTTGGAAAGTGGTGTAAAGTTTCTCAAAAGAGAGGTTAAAGTTGATGGAGTTAGGCTTGTGGCCCTCTATCTGGGGCTTGAAAATGCCTCCATGCTCCTTGTCAGCGAGCAGTCTGGGAGGCTCGGCACACTCGCACTCTCCATACCAGAAACAATGCACGGCGTCCCCTACTCTACAGTGATACTCGGTGAAAGGTTCGGGGACATCGCCCAGATGATGGCTGAGCACCTTTCAAGGAAGACAGGCAAAATTTCCCTCTTCTCCATAAACCTAAAAACCATAACAGCTGACAAAATAGCAAAAAGGCTCCTACAACTAATAGAAATGTTCGTTGAGGAAGGGTGAGATGAGCCTCAGGGATTTCCTATCTGAGATGGATAGGAAGGGCGAGGTTCTCCACGTCGAGGACGAACTTTCACCAAGGTTCGAGATTTCAGCCGTGATTAAGGAGTTTGATGGAGGCCCCATCCTCTACTTCCACAGGGTAAGCGGACACGACATGCCTGTCGTGGCTGGAGTCTGCGCCAGTAGAGGGAGAATCTGCGACGCCCTGAAGGTAGACATGCAGACACTCTACACACGCCTTCTCGAGGCCTGCGACAGACCCCTAAAGCCCAAAGTCGTCTCCGACGGTCCAGCTATGGAGGTAAGCGAGCAGCCAAGGCTTGGAAGACTGCCCATACTGATGCATTATGAGGGGGACGCCGGCCCCTACATAACCTCTGCAATTGTCTCTGCGAGAAGCCCTGACGGGGAGGTGGAGAATGTCTCCATACATAGGCTTCAGCTCCTAGACGATAGGCACTTAGCCATAAGGATTGTGCCTAGGCATCTTTATCAGCTCTGGCTGATGGCGAAAGAGAGGGGAAAAGACCTAGATGTCGCCATATCCATCGGGCTTCATCCAGCTGTCTCCATTGCGGCATCTGCACCCGCACCCTTCGGAGTCAGCGAATACGGCGTAGCTAACCGACTGCTAAACGGAGAGCTGAGCCTAGTGGAGTGCGAGGAGGTAGACGCTAGGGCACCCGCAGAAGCAGAACTCATCTTAGAGGCTAGGATAAGCACGAGCAAGCTAGTGGACGAGGGGCCCCTAGTAGACGCAACAGGAACACACGACATCGTGAGGAAGCAGCCCCTAGTCGAGGTGCTCCGAATCCACAGGAGGGAGTCGCCAATCTATCAGGCGCTGCTGCCCGGGGGGAGGGAGCATTGGTTGCTGATGGGCCTGCCTAAGGAGGCTGCGATTTGGAGGGCTGTGAGGCACGTAGCCCCCGGCGTGAAGGCTGTATGCCTTACGCCCGGCGGCTGCGGCTGGCTGCATGCCGTAATCTCGCTGGAGAAGCAGACTGAGGGAGACGCAAAAAACGCCCTACTGGCTGCCTTAGCCGCCCATCCAAGCCTGAAGCACGCCGTAGCAGTGGACACGGACATAGACATTTATGACCCAAACGAGGTGGAGTGGGCGATAGCGACGAGGTTTCAGGCGGACAGAGACCTAATAGTAATAAGAGGGGCGAGAGGCTCAACCCTAGACCCATCAGCAGACCAAGAAACAGGAACGACGACGAAACTCGGGATAGACGCAACAAAACCCCTAACAAAGCCTGAGCAAAGCTTCAAAAGGGCAGAAATACCCAGAACCGAGAAAATCGAACGAATAATCAACAAACTCCTAGGCCTTAAGCACAGATAGGCACTATTCGCATGCGGTTTTTGTGCATGTTTTTAGGTCTGCTATCATTACTTCGACTTTTCCCAGTGTTGGTAGGTAGTGCGCCGCCTTCGCCGAGTTCGTCATTACAGTGTTTATTCCTGTCTCCCTCAGCCACGAGACTACGGCGCACGTTCCAGCTAGGACTTGCGCCCCCGCCGCCTCTATTATTTGCACGGCTTTGCTTGCCCTGTCCTTCACGTATCGGGAGGTGCAGACCCAGAATTTCGTGTCTGGCTTTACCCTCTTTCCCCTTAGGAGTTTTGCAACCATCTTTATTTCTCTCAGGGAGAGGTGTGGGCACCCAATGTATATGAGGTCTGGCTTTTCGCTAGTCGTGCATAGGCACTCCTTAGTGTTTTTCAGCTCCTCCCAGTCTACCTGAATACGCTCCCTCGGGATTTCCCTAGCCGTCCGCCTTTCAGCAAGCCACCTATACATGGCAACCATCCCAGTCGAGGCTAAGGCGGCCCCAAGCTGTTTCAGCTGAGCCTCAGAAGGCCTCCTCAAGCCGAGAAAGAGGGGAATCCTATCCCCAGCAATCTTACCAACCAATGCGCCCAACACGCCATAATCAGCCTCGCTCCTCAGTTCAGCCTGAACCTCAACCGTCAGGCTCGGCTCCCTATTCTCGGGCCTATGCATTCCGTGGTCTGGGGTTTTCCCCACGATTGCTGAGGCTAGGGCGCTCGGGCCCCCTTCTCTGTTTGTCCATGCGTCTAGGATTGAGTTTGCGTAGATTACTGCTGAGGACTCGGCCCAGGCGAGGTGGGCGTCTGTCATTGGGGCTTCTAGGTAGTAGGGTGTGCAGGTTAGTGTCGCTTCGATTCCCAGCGTCTGATATAGCTGAATTATGTGCATTTGGCGTTGGTGGGACTTCTCTGGGGCACGTATTTTTTCTGGCTGGGATGGGTCGAAGCTGGAGGGGTTGAGCGTCGTGTGCGTGGAAACACGGCCACCAGACTCGACCAGAGTCTCTAAAAATTTGATTAGGGCTTCCCCGCTCGTCTTATAGGAGACCCCTGATATGTGTGCAGACTCTATTGGTATGAGCCTCTCAGCCCCGTAGAGGTCTCCGAGCTTCACGAGTATTTCCATTGCGATTTTCCTAGCCCAGCC
>QMYG01000085.1 GCA_003662535.1 Candidatus Bathyarchaeota archaeon | reverse complement strand
CTTAATATACAAACAAGGGGTAAAAGGTGAAATGAAGCTAGAACACACCTCGGAATCCCAACAAGGGAATTGAAAGGTCGTGGTGTATATGACATTTTAGTAGCGATACTAACTAATTTCGAGGAAATTAAAAGCACGGTCAGACACATAACGGGAGCCAAAGTGCTAAACAAGGAAGTCCTAACGAGTGAATTGAGAAGAATGGCTATCTTTTCTTCGTATAAGCGCAAATACCCTTTCTCTGAGAATAAAAAATAGGGTCTACCTCACGAAAAAACAAGAGAAAGAGATACGCCACGAAGCAACAAGCCAACACTTTTAAGCCGCCAAAACCCAACGTATTAAATGAGGAATTATGGGAAGAAAAGTCCTCATATCAGAAGAATTCCTAAGAATGCTCGCAGAAGGCAAAGTTAAGTACGTCAAAGAGGGAAAAATCAAGCTTGGAAGATGGATTCTAAAAGCGAAAATAGGTGATTTTATCGGTTGCAAGAGCAAAACCGAAAAATAAGAAAGCTACATCATTCTTTTTACTAGGTCGTTTATTGCACTGCCCCTATAGCCCGTTACGCCCCCGCTGACGAAGCTCCGCTTAATCTTCCCCTTATAACCCCCGCTTGGGGGATGCAGTCTAAATATTGGCTTTATCTGCGGAAGCTTCCAGAACTCGACCTTGCACTGATGAATCGCCTTTGCCAGCTCTTTCAGGTTTTTGTAGCCTAGCTTCTTTGCATATTCGTCGGTTATTGGCTTGTCTCCGACCAGCCTACCCCTACGCCTGAGCAGTTCTGTGAGTGTTTCTAGGTCTATTTCGCCCCAAGTGATAAAGTTTTGGGCTTTCTTCAGCATCCCCAAGTAGGAGGGCCTGTCGTCTACGAGGGTTGCGTGGCAGTTCCTAGTTAGGCGGAGCATCCTTAGCGTGTCCTTTATGTCGCCCGGTATGTCGCTCAAACCCCTAACACGAACAACCGCTAGGCACTTTCTCGCAGCCTCAGCCCCCGACATTAGACCCAGTCCTCCGGAGTCATCATCGTGTAGGTCTGCCTCAGAGCGTTAAAGACTGCATAAGCATAGGAGGGGACGGTCCTCGTAGGCCCGTAAGCCCTAGTCCAACAGTCCTTAATCCCAGCCAGCCTCAGGAGAATCTTCGCCGTCTCACCAGCAACTAAGCCTAGGCCCCTGGGGCCAGGAATAAGCACGGAGCGGACAGCCCCACATTTACCCTCAACCCTGAAGGGCAGCGAATGAGGCTGACCACAGCCACACTCCCAACTCCCACAGCCACGACGAACAATAATGACGTTCAGCCTAGCCTCCCTAGCAGCCTTCTCGATTGCCGGGCGGACGTGCCTAGCCTTGCCTGAGCCAATACCGATAACGCCATCACAATTCCCAACCACAACTACAGCCTTAAACCTGCTTCTTTCTCCAGCGTCTGTCTGCTTCTGAACAAGGTTGATCGTTACAACCTCTTCTTGGAGGTTTGGGACTAGGATGTCCACTATTTCTGGCTCTTGGATGCGTAGGCCCTCCATGAACAGCTCCTCTAGGCTTGTGATTTTGCCCTCGTAGACTAGGCGGCCTACCTTTGTGCGTGGAACCCAGCCCTCTAGGCGTTCTTCAACCTCGCTAGCCAACCTCCTCCACCTCCACACTCCTACCAAACTTAGAGACAATCCTAGCTTTAACCTCCTCGAAGTGCTTAGGAAGGTCTTCAGGCCTCAAACCAGCCTCCAAATACTTAGAAAACATCCTCCCATACAGCTCCGGATTGCCAGAAAGCATCTCAGCATACTTGGCGATGTGCACACCGCTAATCCTGTCCTCGTCTGGAAGAACCTCAGGGTCGCAGGGAACCTCCAGCCCAGCGTCTAGGCAGCCCTTAACGACGGCCATCACCCTGCCACCCCTACTCGGCTTTTGTAGCCCAACATCCAGCACAGCCTTCTCGACGCCACGCTCTAGGGCCCTAAAACCGCAAAGAAGCCCAGCTAGGTAGGCGGCTGGAGTGTTTCCAGTCGGCGCCTTCCAGCCGAAATCTCGGACAAGCTGCCTCGTGTGGGCTGAAGCCAGAACGTGGTCTCCCTCGACTCGGGCCTCCACGACCTGAACAATCATGTGCTTTAGGGTTTTCCTGGCCACGAGGCGTGGGAGGCCTGAAAGGATTAGACGTAAACGTCTACGGTAGTTTGTCTTTCCTTCACGTCTACGCCTGTATGGCACGTTATAGGTTGGCCCCCTCGCCATGCCTACTTCCTCCAGAGCTCGTGGGTTGTTATGTATCTCTTCAGGTCCGACCTAGACTTGAAGGCGCCCCCGCTAGCCATCATGTAGAGCTTCCTGTAGGTGGAGACTGTTATCGCCTTCCTGTCCCTAAGCATGCGCAGATACCTCCTTATCGCCCTAATACGAAGAATCCACCTCCGCTTCTTGGAGAGCCTAGCCTTCGGGCCTGCACTCCTCGTGCCCGGGCCACGTCTACGTCCCTTCTTCTTCTGGGCGTGTATGTAGCGTGCCCTAGCCCTGCTGATTCCCTTCTCAGGCTTCGCACGGATAATACCCTCGTGTATGAATCGCCTAATCTCCTCCCTAGTGATCGCTGTGGCGACCTCGTCAATATACTCTGGGTCAATCCAGACGCGGCCAACTCCAACCTTAAGAATTTCAGCCGCTAGCCTCCTCTGGGTTCTCAGACTCACCCTCACCCACCTCCACAGCCTCTTCGCCAACCTCCTCTACCTCTTCACCCCCGATCTCCTCTTCCGTTAGCTCTTCCTCTTCTTCAGCTAGCTCTTCTTCAAGCTCTTCCTCGGGGACTTCCTCCAGCTCCTCCTCAGGAATCTCCTCGAACCTCACGGGGTTGATCACGTAGATTCCAAGCTCGTCTGCCCTAGTGCAGATTTCGAGCTTCTTCCTAGACGAGACCCCGTGGGCGATTCTGACTGCTTGGCGCTCTGGGTCTAGGCCCTCCAAGTCCCAGACGTTGTAGACGAGGACTTCCTCGAAGCCTGATGGGTGTAAGCCTCGGGCCTTTCTTGGGCCCCTGTAGCCTATTTTTACCACTTTTGGCCAGCCCTTCTTGCGTAGGCGCATCTTGCTGTCTATTCCTCTTGGCCTACGCCAGCTCTCCTTTATGCGGACGTATCTCCAGCTTTCCTGCCTGACGAACTTGGGCTTCTTACGCTTTACTTTCTCCCTTAACCGAACGAGTTCCCTAGCTGGGGGTTTCGGCCTGATTCGAACGGAGGCCTCCGAAGCCTCAGCCACCTCGACCTCTTCCTCCTCTTCGCCCATAGCTCGGCCCCATTAAGCGTGCTAGAAAACCTGAATTTAGCATTCTATATAAACTTGCCTCTCAGCGTCAGTCTTAAGACGCTTCGAATTAGCGTCTACCTGCTATGTCTACCTTCCTTATTAGTCTAAGCATTTCTAAGCATTCCCGTTATTTTTGTTGGTCGGTGATTTCGTAGACTTGTTGTTTCTGCTGATGTTTGTTGGTTAAAGGTATTATAAGGTTGTGGTGAACTTTATTGTTTGGTGTGTGCTTTGGGTAGAGAGTTAGAGGAGGCTATTAATGGGCTTGTTAGTAAGTTAGGTAGGGAGATTGTTACTGAGGCTGAGTTAGCTAATGAGTTTCTTAATCGTGTGGTTTTGCCCTTTTTGCGTGAGAGAATTGGGCTTTTGGCGGATGCTAAGTTAGAGAGGAGGATTCGTAGGGGGCGTTATGATGCGAGGATTGGGAGTTTGCTTTTCGAGTTTGAGAGGCCATTTCGTGGTATTAGTGATGGTATTCGTCAGGCTAAGCAGTATGTGGAGGAGTTTCGTTCTAAGGAGGAGATGGTTAAGTGTTTTGTTACGGATGGGCGTTTTGCGGTTTTTGTTGATGAGCGGGGTGAAGTCGGGGAGATTAAGGGGCTAAGGGACTATGCTCACGAG
>QMYG01000084.1 GCA_003662535.1 Candidatus Bathyarchaeota archaeon | reverse complement strand
TTATATCTTTAGTGGTGGATGGATTTTCTGGGTTGGGGCTTTGTCTGGTGAGAGAAGGGATTTTGTTTATTGGATGGGTGTGGCGTTATGTGTTATGGCCGTTTTAGGGCACGTGGTTGGTCGGTTTGATTTTCAAACAACTCTCTTAATAGCGATAATCGGCTTTCTGCTAATGATTTCCGGAGGGTAGTCCCGGTGGAAGTGGTAGGTTCTCTTCTGGATGTATTCGTTGGTGCCTTGTCAATATTAGCGGCACTCTACTGCTATGCGCACACAAGACCAGAGTTGGCACCAATCCTGAAGCCCTTAAAAATCATAATAAAAGCGACGACAGCGATTGGCGGCCTCCCACTAACTCTAAGTTTATTGGGAATGCTGCCCGAAACAGTTGCAGTATCCGCTGGTGCCTATGCAATACTGCTTCTCCTCGTAGCACTAGCCCTTTTCATCCAAAAATTAAAGCCTCAAGCAGAAGATGAAATCAAAAATTAAATAAAGAAAATTTAATGCTCAAAATCTCAAGTTTTTCGCTTTACATGCATGTGGCAGAGACACTCCGAGACAATTTTTGCGGCCGCCAACGCTGTTATGCCGTTGTCGTAGTTCGGTGAAAC
Source organism: Candidatus Bathyarchaeota archaeon (assembly GCA_003662535.1). Classification (GTDB taxonomy): domain Archaea; phylum Thermoproteota; class Bathyarchaeia; order EX4484-135; family B24-G1; genus B24-G1. Next base: position 3,377 of record QMYG01000084.1, on the reverse strand, counting down.
CTCAACCACGTCTAGGGCTGCGGCGTTTCCGCAGAGCGGCTCTAGCAGTTCCAGCAGTTCTAGTGTTGTTAGGCCTGCGGGCTCTGGGTTTTGGGCTGCTGGTGCGTAGGCTGGGTCTAGCACGTCTATGTCTATGCTTAGGTAAACGTTGCTGTGTTTTTCCAGCTTTTTGAGGAGCTTGTTTCGCACTTGCTCCACGCCTTTTCTTCTGATTTCCCGTGCTGTGATGTAGTGTGCGCCTATTTCGTCGGCGTATTCTAGTTCTTCCCTTGAGACCGCCCGGACACCAGCCCAGACTAGGCAGTCTACCAAGTTTAGCTCCTTTATGCGTCTCATGACGGAGGCGTGGGAGAGGGGTTCGCCCATGTATTCGCTTCTGAGGTCGAGGTGGGCGTCGAAGCAGACTAGTGCGTCGGGCTTCAATCCACGAACAGCCCCAAGCGTTATGGAGTGCTCCCCACCCAACAGAACTAAACGCTTACCCATTTCGGACAGCTCCCTACAAACGAGCTCCAGGCGCCTTAAGGTTTCCCCAGCGTCGACGACCACGTCGAGGTCTCCTAGGTCGTGTATCGGGAGCTTTTCCGCATCACACCCAGCCTCAAGACTGTAGGTTTCAATCTGTAGGGAGGCTTCCCTTATCGCATTCGGAGCGAATCTGGCTCCAGACCTAAAACTGCTTGTCGAGTCGTATGGGACGCCTAGAACGACGTATTTCGCTTCTTCTAGGGGTCTGTTCACGCCGAGAAAGCTGAGGGATGGATGCGTGTATAGTTCACGATAAGTCATGACCAGACTCACGTTATGGGGGCATAGAAACAATTAATAATTTTGTTTGTGGACTAGGTTTCTGCAGGTGCTGAAGGCATGGCTAGACGCAGGGTGTCTGCGGCTTCGCTCTTCTCAGCCTTCTACATAGTTTCAGCCCTAGCCTTCTGCGGGCTCCTAGCGGTTTACGGCTTTAACCAGCCCCACCTAGCGTTTCTCCTAGTTATGAGCCTCGCAATAGCTTATGCGATTCTACGCAAAAAACGCTGGAGCCTAGGCCTACTAGTGGTTTACACGCCCTCAGCTCTGGTCTTCGCTGGACTAACACTCTACTCGGCTGTGTGCCTAAAACTGTATAGGATTACTGAGGGCCTGCTGATGATCGCCGCCGTGTCTGTTTACGCCGTGTTGGTGCTTGCTGCCCTAGTCTACGTGGCTGTGGAGAAGCCCTTTGAGGGTTAGCTGTCCCTCTCGCCCCTGAGGAAGGCCTCAAGCCACTTTTCCGCAAGCTCTAGGGGCGCCCTTTCAGGCGGGTTCTTGAAGGCGTAGGCCGAAATGCTGACCAGAGGCCCGCCTATACCCCTGTCTAGGGCGATTTTTGCGCACCTGATGGCGTCGAGCAGGACCGAGCCGGCATTAGGGCCGTCCACAGTCCTCAGCTTTATGTCAAGCGACAGCTCGGTCTCCCCGAAGTAGAGGCCGCGAATCCAGAAATAGCTCTCCCTACGGTTTCCGAGGAACTTCACGTAGTCCGTGGAGCCAGCAACGACGGGAGCCGCATAGGGCAGCGCAGACTTCACAGCGGCGGTCTTCACTTCCCTCTTTGCGTCCTTCGCCCTAGTCAGCGTCTCGAGCGCCTCGGCGCCGCCTCCGACGTCCAGCTGGTATGTTTCGAGCACACGAACCCCACGCCTGACCAAGAAGTCTAGCAGGGCCCTGTGGATGACTGTTGCTCCGACTTGGTCCATTAGGTCGTCCCCCACGAGTGGTAGACCCATCTTCCTGTATTGTCCGGCCATGTGTGGGTCGTTTACGATTGGTGCTGGTGTTGCGTTTATGAAGGCGCATCCGGCCTTCAGCGATGCTTCAGCGTACCAGCGTGAGGCCTGCATGGCGCCGCTTGGGAGCAGGTTTACGACGACCTCGGCTCCGCTACGCCTCAAAACGTCTACCACGTTGCATTCCGGCTCGTCGCTGACTTTCACGAGTTCGGCTAGTGGTCCTCCGACGCCGTCGAGGAGCGGGCCCCTGAGAACCTCGACCCCGATGTAGGGGACTTCCTGAAACTTTGGCGTCGTGTTTGGCTCGGCGAAGATTGCCTCGCTGAGGTCTTTTCCGACCTTCCTCTCGTCTACGTCGAAGGCTGCGACGAAGCGTATGTCTTTTGGCGTGTAGCCTCCGAGATTTGGGTGGACTAGCCCGATTGGGCTGTTGTTTATGTCTGTGTATTTGTAGACTCCTTGGACGAGGGCTGAGGCGCAGTTTCCGACGCCTACTAGGGCGACCCGTATCTCCGGCATTTCTGGCACCAATCGAAAGAGACGTTGGGGGGACACAAAAGTTTATTGCGTGGCTTAAGCCCTATGGATGCGATGCGTTATGGAGCCTCAGACCGAGAAGGCGTGGCTGGACGTATCCATACTTCAGTGCCCCTACTGCGGGCGCTTCTATGCGGATGCCTCTTGGTATGTGGTGGAACTCGGGGCCGAGATTGAGTGCGGCGTCTGCCACAACAGCTTCAACACGAGGAAGGCGATTAAGGACAGGGTTCTCCTAGAGTTCACGCTGATGGGCGGCCTAGTGATGGATGTGAAGATAGCGGAGCACATAGGCCCACAGCGGTGAAGGGCCTCTCTTTTCCTCCCATGTTCTTATCCCTGTAGTATTTTGTATTTTACTTTGTGTTTTTCGCAGAGTTTTCTTGCTTTTTCGTCTAGCTTTTGTTGGTATTCTTTGGTTGGCTGTGTGTGGGTTTTGAATAGTTTTTTGTATTTTGGTATTAGGTGTGGGAAGTGTTTTTCTAGGGTTTTGTAGTAGAGGGTTTTTCCAGCCCCGTAGAGTGTTAGTGCCCCGACGAAGACATAGTCTACCTCGTAGTCCTTTGCGGTTTTTATCATTTCCTCTAGCTGTTCGTCTGTGTCTGAGATGAACGGCAGGACGGGGATGTAGGCGATGCCTGTGGGTAGGCCTTCTTCCTTGACCTTCGACAGGGTTTCCAGCCTTTCTTTTACTTTTGGAGCGTTCGGCTCGAAGATTTTTGCGATTCCTTCGTCTAGGCTCGAGAAGGAAAAAGTTATTAGTGCTCCGTGATTGAGCTTGCCTCTCAGGTCGGCGGGTAGGATGGCGTTCTCGTTTATGTGCGTTAGTAAGTCTACATCCCTTAGGATTAGGGTGGATTTGGTTAAGCAGTGGACTGGGAACCTGTGATTTGCGATGACTGCTAGGCACTTCCTCGTTATTTTGTAGTCCTTTTCTATGGGCATCCAAGGTTCTGTGGCCGAGCTTAGGGCGATAATTCCGAACTCTCCTTTTCTGGAACGTCTATATAGTGCTTTTTCTAGGAGTGTCGGGGCGTTAATCTTTACTGCTAGGCCCTTGTTCATGTTCAT
>QMYG01000083.1 GCA_003662535.1 Candidatus Bathyarchaeota archaeon | reverse complement strand
CTTATGCGCCCTGTGAACTTTGGGAATCTTAGTGCGAGGCCTGAGCCCTCCCTTATTGCGTTCATGCCGCAGGGGTAGGTGGGTGAAAGCGTGATTTCGCTCGCAATTATCTCTATGACGATTTTCGGCACGAACCAGACGTCGGCCTCTATCTCTCCGGCGTCTACCCTCGGATGCCTATGCTCAATCTTATACGGCTCAAGCAGCTTCGGGAACATCTCTAGGTCTTCGTCTGTGAATCCTGTTCCGACTTTGGTTGTTGCTTTGAAGGTGTCTGTTTCTGGGTCGTAGGCGGCTAGCAGGAAGGCTCCGTATTTTCCTGCACGCTTGCCCCTGCCGTGGAAGGCTCCGACTATGACTAGGTCTATGGTGTCTGTCAGCTCGGCTTGGTATTCACGCTTCAGCTTTATCCATGCGTATTCTCTGGCTCCAGCCTTATACTCGGCGTGCAGGTCTTTGACCATTAGGCCTTCGCAGCCCTCCTGCACGGCTTTCTCGAAGAAGCGCTCCATCTCCGCTGGGTCGTCTGTGATTATGCTCGGTATGACGATTACCTGCTCGTCCTGTATGATTAGCTCTTCTAGGCGTTTTCTGCGCTCAATGTAGGGTTTGAGCGTGTAGTCTTCTCCGTCTACGTAGAGCACGTCGAACATGTAGAGGGCGACCGGGTATTCCTTCATTGCACGCTCTATGCCGTATTTTCTTCTTCTGTGCATTAGCTCTTGGAAGGGCATGAGTTCTCCTGTGTCCGGGTTTACTGCAACTGCTTCGCATTCCACTATGGCTTTCTCGGCTTTTATGTGGGTTTTCGCCAGCTCTACGGCGTCTGGGAACTGCTCCGTCAGGTTTTCTAGCCTTCTGGAGAAGATGACGACGTGGTCTCCGTCCTTGTGGATTTGCATTCTCAGCCCGTCCATCTTCCACTCAGCCGCACACCTGCCCAGCTTCTCTATGATTTCCTTGGCTGTTGTGAGGCGTTCGGCGAGCATGGGCCTCACGGGTCTACCAACCTCGATTCTGAACTTTTTCAGCGCCTCCAGGCCGCCCTTGGCAACAGCCTCGGCCACGGCGCCGAGGTCGCTGGAGATGTTATAGGCACGCTCCAAGATCGGCCTATACTCCCTACCCCCAGCGTAGGCGGCTGCCAAAGCGTCGAGCACCGTCATGTCAGCGATTCCAAGCCTAAGTCTACCTGTAACCATCCTTATGATGTATTTTGCCTCCTTCGGCGTGGCATCTGTGAGTAATCCAGCCAGCCACCTCACTTTCTGGTCTATGGAGCCTGGCCCCGTGGCTTCAGCTATCTTGTAGAGGGTTGCGTAGACCTTTTTGACTGTGAGCGGGGTTCTGAAGAGGGTTGCCTGGCCTTTCTTTTCCAGAAGCTGCTGGGCTGTCAGCCCTAGGTCTCCGGTCTTTTTGTAGAGCTCGCTAACCTCCTTGACTGGGTGGCCAGACGCTAGAGCTATGGCTCTTATCGCTAGCTTGTCGGCTATTCCTAGCTCTAGCCCGATGTAGTCCGGGCAGAGTCTACCTGTGGTTAGGTAGACTACTTCCCTGACTATTTCTGGCGGGGTTTTCTTAAGCAGTTCAACTAGGTAGTCCGTCATTTCTAGGCGTTTCGTCGTCGCTTCTATGCGTTCGAAGGTTTCAGCCACGAGAGAATAGTCCACGAAGCCACCACCAGGCCCTATAATGGCAGAGGCATGGTTTAAGCGTTTAAATTACACCGACGAAAAACACCAAGGGAACAAATCCCGAAAATAAACCAACAGAAGTCAAAAGGGATAAGCCCAACGGCGACGAGCATTAATGCATGATAAATATAAAGTATGTTTCGCTGGCTATTTCCTTCGGTGGATAGGTGTGTATGGATGGACAGGAAGAATACTCAGAATCGACCTGACCAGAGAGAAGGCGGTGATACAGGAATACGGCGCAGACTTCGCCCAAAAATACGTAGGTGGAAGGGGCTTCGCAATCAAGATACTCTGGGACGAGGTTGGGCCTGAGGTAGACCCGCTATCCCCAGAGAATAAGCTGATAGCCGCCGTCGGCCCACTGACAGGTCTACCTGGCCCGAGCCTAGGAAAGATGGTGATCGCCGCCAAAAGCCCCCTAACGGGTGGATACGGGGATGGAAACATAGGGACTATGGCTGCTGTTCAGATGAAAAAAGCGGGATACGACGCAATAGTCATAGAAGGAAAAGCGAGGAGGCCCTCATACGTCTACATAGAGGACGAGGAGGTGGAGATTAAGAACGCAGAAGACCTTTGGGGGCTAAACACCTTCGACGCAGAACGCCAGATAAGGGGGCTTCACGGCTGGGACACAGGCGTCCTGTCCATAGGCCCAGCAGGAGAAAACCTAGTCCTCTACGCAACTGTGCTCTCCCAAGACGGAAGGGCTGGAGGACGCCCCGGGATGGGCGCCGTCATGGGAAGCAAGAACCTAAAAGCCATAGCGATAAAAGGCACAAAGAGCATTCCGCTTGCAGACCCAGAGGAGTATAGGAATTTGGCTAGGCAGTGTTACGACGACATAAGGTCAAAGCCCAACTACGACTTCTGGATGAGGCAGGGAACAATGGCGACAGTAGAATGGTGCCAAGAAAATGCAGTCTTACCCACATACAACTTCCGTGAGGGGGTCTTCGAGCTTGCACGCCTCATCGACGGCTACTCGATGGAGGCTATGAAGATTAGGCAGAGGGGCTGCCCGAACTGCAACATGCCCTGCGGAAACCTAGTCATAGACGTGGAGAGGAGAAACTCGGAGATAGACTACGAGAACGTCGCCATGCTAGGCTCGAACATCGGCATAGGACACTTAGGAAAGGTTGCGGCGATAAACCGTGTGGCTGACGAATACGGCCTAGACACGATATCGCTTGGGAACAGCATAGGCTTCGCTATGGAGGCGACGGAGAAGGGCCTACTAAAAGACGGGGTGGAGTGGGGGGACTACAGGCGTGTCCGAACCCTAGTGGAAGACATAGCCTACAGAAGAGGAATCGGAGACTTCCTCGCAGACGGTGTGATGCGCATGGCTGAAAAACTCGGCGGAGAAGCGAAAAAGTGGGCGATGCACGTGAAAGGCCTAGAAATATCGGCCTACAACTGCCACTCAGCCCCCGGAATGGCCCTAGCCTTCGGAACCTCACCCATAGGCGCACACCATAAGGACGCATGGGTCATCTCGTGGGAAGTCAAAACCGACAGGCTAGGCTACACGAAGGAGAAGGTAGACAAGGTAATCGAGTTCCAACGCATAAGAGGAGGAATGTTCGAAACCCTCGTGTCCTGCAGACTCCCATGGATAGAACTCGGATTCAGCATCGAGTGGTACCCCAAGCTTCTAAAGGCTGCCACTGGAGTGTCCCTAACCCTCGACGACATCTTCAGGACTGCGGATAGAATTTACGCGCTGATTCGCTCCTACTGGGTGAGGGAGTGGGGAGACAAGTGGAGCAGGCAGATGGACGTGCCCCCAGCTAGGTGGTTCGAGGAGCCGCCGACAAAGGGCCCCTATAAGGGCACAACCCTAGATAGGCAAGGCTACGAACAGATGCTGACGCAGTACTACCAGGCCAGAGGGTGGGATGAGAGGGGAGTCCCGAGAAGAAGCACTCTGGAAAGCCTAGGCCTAGCCGACGTAGCCCAAAAACTGCAACAATATATTAACCTACAGCCATAAGCGATGAAGATCCGACTAATTGGCTACCTGTCCCAGAAGCTCGGATATAGGGAGCGGACGCTAGAACTGAAAAAGGGCAAAAAGCTCAAGGATGTGCTAGAACTACCGAAAGACGTAGACCCAACAAACCTCATAATTTTGATTAACGGAAAGCCCGGAAACCTAGAAACCGAAATAAAAGACGGAGACCACGTAGTCATAATGCCGATGACCGGCGGTGGATGAGGCCGCTACAACAAATATTCCTGAAAAATGACCACAATTTTTAAATATACACATATATTAATGTTATTTTGGTGCAAAGAGAAATGAAAAAAT
>QMYG01000082.1 GCA_003662535.1 Candidatus Bathyarchaeota archaeon | reverse complement strand
TCGAAGAGCTGTTTTAGTCCTTCGAAGTCTGGTTGGCTTCTCTTTGGTGGTATGTATTCTAGGCTGAGCCAAGATTTTGGGTAGACTGCGTCTGCGTCTTGGAAGGCCTCCTTCATGTCGTAGGCTATTTCGAAGGAGCCTCCATACCTGTCTACGTTCTGCTTACATCGCTCAATTATCTTTGGGTCTAGCTCGAAGCCCCTTGGGTGGGCGAGAACCACGTCCATGCCGTAGAGCGTTGCGACGAGAACGGCGCTCTGTGGAACCGCTACGGGCTTCTCCACGCTCGGCGTGTAGGCCCAGCTCATCACGAATTTCTTCCCCTCAGGGTTGCCCAGCTTCTCCTTAATCGTCATTATGTCAGCCATCGCTTGGCAGGGATGAAACATGTCGCACTCCATGTTTATGACGGGCACATTGGCCCACTTTGCGAATTCACGCACGATGAGGTTTCCCCTGCCGTAAGTCCACTTTGCGTGCTTCCCGTAAATTCTGATGGCGATTCCGTCTCCGTATCTAGACAGGACTCTAGCAACGTCGGCGATGCGTTCTGTTGTGTAGGCGATTTCGTCCCCCGGAAGTGCAGGCGTGTAGATTGCGTCCTTCGGGTCTAGGAAGTGGGCGTGCCCCCCAAGCTGGGTCATTCCAGCCTCGAAGCTGTTTCTCGTCCTTAGAGAGCGGTTATAGAAGATGAGGAAAAGCGTTTTTCCGTCTAGGTATGTGTGTTTTATGCCTTGTTTGAACTTCTTTTTTAGGTCGAAGGCTGCTTCTAGGATTTGGTCCAGCTCCTCCCTCGTCCACTCCATTATTGTTATCCAGTCCCGTCCCCTGTAGAGCCCAACGTAGCTTGGGATTTGGGACATAGGCTACACCAGCTAGATGTTTTTCCCACGTGGAATTATTAAGGTTGTTGGCTGCTGCGGCTATGTGCCTATCTCCTGCCTGACTTCCCTAATAACCTGCTTAATTTCTGACAGTGCCTTGGATTCTGCTGGGGGAACTCCTCCCTCTATGTCTTTGAGCATCTGGTCGAAGAGTTCTGGGCGTTTCTCCTTGGCTTTCTGTATCACCTTCTTTATGTAGAAGAGTGTGGGCCTCTGCTCGGAGCCTCCTGAAATCTCGTATAGGATTTCGATTACGTAGTGGAGCGGTATGGGTCTACCTAAAATCTGCTCTGAGACCATGTGGTAGTAGAGTGAGTCGAGCATTAGCTCCGGATACTGCTTTGCGAGTTCGACCTCGCTTTTGTAGGGCTTGGTTGGCTCCCAGAAAATCGCCTTCTTCTCCCTGTCTATGTGGCTCTGCACGAGGTTATACTTCTTCAGCAGGGGCAAGTGGTGAGCAACGTGGTCGGCGCACATGGGAATAACGCTCCTCGTGTGTTCTATAAGCTCCTCTGTGGTTACAGGTCTACCGTACTTTTCGACAGCGTCTCTGAGTAGGCGGTAAATCATCAGAGGCAAATAATTCCCCGACTAGAACGAGGGAGACAGTTTACATAAAAGTTTCGTGCTATTGGCTGAATGGGTTTATGTTAGGGGAAATTTGTGCTATTGCAAATTAGACTGTGCTTTGATTGGTGTGAAATATCCACTTTCTTCCGTTGGTCTCAGTTTTCTTAAACCTGTTGAAAATGTCCATTCCAAGCATTCCGTGAAAACTGGGCGGTGGCTTTAGGCTTATAACGTCTACCTCGTCGAGGTTTTCGACGTGTATTTCTCCCTCTGAAGTCGTAAAAGCTATGGTTGCATTATGGACTTTTTTAGTTATGAGAAAACCAGCTGGCGTTAATACTTCTGAACCTTCCTCCAGCCTTTTAAAGTTTAGGCCAAAAGCTTCAGCTATTATCGTTGTCGTAGCAGCACCAGTGTCGATTAAGAATATTGCTGGTAGAAATTTTCCGAGTTCTTCGCAGAAGAAGCGACAAAGTATGTAATAGTGAGATTTCGGCTCTTTAACTGGAAAACGAAAGCCGGAAATCTCGCCCATTTTCGCTCCACGCCTTCTAAAAAAGAATCCTTACATTTTTTGTATTTATGAAGTGGATTAATACGTTTTCAGTCCCGCCGAACCTTCTTTCCAGCCTTTGCATTAATTTTGTTATATCTGTGTCCGCATCTACTACCTTCTTCTTCCGTATAGCTACGTATTTGTTTGGGTATTCCCTCTTTAATTGTTCGTAGTGTTGAATTAGCCATTTGACGTTTTCTTCATCTTCTTTCATTTGTTTAGCGAGTTTTCCCTCTTCCATTATCACCCTGTAGTCTACCATTTTTGGCCGTCTCCCCTTGCTATTTTGTTTCTTTGGCTGGTAATTAAGGTTGTGCTGTGTTGGTATTTTTGGGCGTTGTTTTAAAATTTTGTTTAAATCTGTGTGTTTGGTTTTTCTTTTTTGGTGGTTTGTTTGCCTCTGTCCCCTGAGCGTGTTCGTGAGGATATTCCGCTCACGAAGAGGTACGTCTACCTAGATAATTGTGCGACTACGCCTGTTCCGAGGCCCGTGGTTGAGGCGATGCTCGAATACTTCTACGACTACTGTGCGAACGTCGAGCGTGGAGCCTACTCAATCGCCAGCTTGGCAAACGAGAAGTGGGACAGGGCGAGGGCGAAGGCGGCTAGGCTCTTGCTCAACTGCGAGCCAGACGAGTTCATCTTCACGAGGAACTTCACGGAGGGCGCCTGCATCCTCGCCTACGGGCTGGAGAGGCCCCTGCTGAACAGGAGCGGCGGAACCTTCACGGAGACCGAGCCGGTGATTAAGTGGGAGCGGGGAGACAACATAGTCTTTAGCAGTCTGGAGCACCACTCGAACATGATTCCATGGATTAGGCTTGCTAGGCATGTTGGCGCTGAAATAAGGGTTGTAGAGTTTGATGTGAAGTCCGGCATGATACTGCCAAGCGAGGTCGAGAAGGCGGTAGACGAGCGCACGAAGCTCCTTGCGATACAGCACGTCAGCAACGTAACAGGGGTTGTCCACCCCGTTGAGGAGTTCGTCCGCATCGCTAAGGAGAAGAACCCCGACTGCTTCGTCTTTGTGGACAGCTCTCAGGGGCCAGGCCACATGCCCGTAGACGTGAAGCGCATCGGCTGCGACGCCCTCGCTTTTTCCGGGCATAAGGGGCCCCTCGGGCCTCAGGGGAGCGGGGGCCTCTACGTGAAGAGGGAGCATCTGGAGCGCATGGACCCGCTGGAGATTGGCGGGGGCACAATTGCGGACGTAACCGTTAGGGATTACGAGCTTCGGGGCGACATGCTTTCTAAGCGTTGGGAGGCTGGCACGCCCAGCATCGCCTGCCTTATAGGCCTGGGAAGGGCTGCTGAGTATGTGGCTGAGGAGATCGGGCTTTCAGCTGTTAGGAGCCGTGAGCACATGCTTACTGAGCGTCTCGTCGAGGGTTTGCTCGAGATTCCGGGCGTGGAGGTTTATGGGGAGACGGAGGACCTGCGTGTGAAGGCTGGGGTTGTCTCCTTCAACGTCGAGGGCTGGAGTAGTAGGGATGTTTCCCTAGCCCTAGACCAGAACTTTAGCCCCCCGATACTGACTAGGGCTGGGCACCACTGTGCGATTCCAGCGTGCAGGCGTTTAGGAGTCTACGAGAAATACGGGGGCACAGTCCGTGCCTCCTTCCACTACTACAACACGCCCGAAGAGGTAGACGCCCTAATAGAGGCTGTGAAAACCCTAGCGAGGTAGACCTTAATTAAGGGCAGGCCCAACTATTCCTTGGCCGCCGATGCGGGGCCATGAGGTATACGCCACAGTGGCGTGCGGCTTATGGCCGAAAGGTGAACTGGAGCCCAGCGTCTGAGCCCCGGAGGCGGCGTCTACAACCCAAGCTGGTCCGCTATCTCCTGCAGGCTTTTCAGGGCTATCTCAAAGAATTTCTCCCTTTCTAGGCCTATTTCCTCGCAGAGGAGTATGCGTTCTCTGCTGGCTCCCCTTGCGAAGTCCTTCGCCTTAAACTTGTTTTTCACGGTTTTTAGCTTGACCTCGCTGAGCTTCTTGTTCGGCATGAC
>QMYG01000081.1 GCA_003662535.1 Candidatus Bathyarchaeota archaeon | reverse complement strand
TTGCTCTCCTGTTGTTAGGTTGAGGCAGTAGAGGTGGTCGTCGTCTGAGCCTATGTAGACTTTACCCTCGTAGATTGTTGGCGAAGACTCGACCACATCTCCTGTTGTGAAGTTCCAGATTGGCTCTCCTGTTGTTGCGTTTAGTGCGAAGACTTTGCCGTTGAAGCTGCCTATCACGACTATGCCCTCGTCTACTGCTGGGGAGCCTGTTATCGTTCCTCCGATGTCGTAGGACCAGGCCAGCGTGTTTGATGTGGGCACGAAGCTATCTGTTGTTCCTGTTCGCTCCATGTCGTGGTGGAATGTCGGCCAGGGATGCTGGGTCGTCCCCCTTGCCAGTCTACCTTCGTCTCTGCTTGATTGTTCAGCTTTTATTGTTGGCATGTTTTTGGATATTATTGGTGTTATTGTGGATATTGCGATTAGTGCTAGGAGAGTGCAGCATATAATCTTTGTTTTCTCTTTCATTTAATATGCACCTTCGTGTTGTTGTAGTTCATGCTGGAATATTTAGGGGGGTGTTTTAAACCTTTGTGGTTGAAATCCACACGGCCCGAGAGGGGCTGGTAGACGCATAAAATTAATGTGGGTGAAGTGCAGGGTTATGTGGGGAAGCTCTATGTCGGACATAACGCCGAAGGTGTTTCGCATAAGAGGCAGGATAAGGAAGCCAAACCTCAAGACGCACTTCAGCAAGGAGGTCGTGGCGTTAAAGCCCGAAGACGCCGTAGAAAAAATTTTTGCGGAGTTTGGAAGCAAGCACAGGGCTAAACGCTTCCAAATACAGATACTAGACATCGAAGAAATCACGCCCGAAGAGGTTACAGACCTAACTCTGAGGAAGATGCTGGGTGTGGCATAGAACTGTGCCATGTGTATAGGTTTCCCCAAATCAAATATTAGTTTGGTAAGCCAATATTTTTGGGGGTTTGGTTGGAGAAGAAGGGGTTATCTCCCGAGGAGGAGCTTAGACGCTTAGTCGCCGAGCTGCAGGTTTTGGAAGAGCTTGCCAATTCGCTACAGACACGCATCGGCGTTATTGAGGCGGCTATCACGGAGCTTAGGACAGCACAGAGAACGTTAGAAGGCTTGGAGAAGGAGGGCGTGGAGAGCGAGCTTCTCATCCCTATTGGCGGAAGCTCCTTCATCACAGCTAGGCTTCAGAGCATAGAGAAGATTGTCGTCGGTGTTGGGGCTGGGGTCGCCGTCGAGAAGTCCCTCGAGGACGCCAAGAAGAGCATAAGCGAGCGTATCGCCACTATGGAAAGGGCGAGAGACGCCTACAGGGCTAGGCTCGGCGAGGTCTTGAAGAGGCTTCAGGCCGGCAGGGATAGGGCTCAGGCGTTGGCGTCTGAGCTTAGGAGGTGGGGAGAGGGTGCTTGACAGTCTACGCAGGGGTTTCTCCTTCTTCGTTGATAGGCTCTCAAAGACGGAGCTGACGCCTGAGAAGATTAGGCCTGCGTTGCAGGAGCTTGAGTTGGCCCTTCTGTCGAGCGACGTGGCTCTCCCAGTTGCGGAGGAAATCTGCGAACAGGTTGAGAAGGAGCTTACCGGCGTGCAGGCTCCACGCTTCGGAGATAAAAGGGGGTCGGTGCGAGAAACTCTGAGGAACGCCGTGTTCAGGGTTTTGCAGGCGGGTGAGGTAGACTTTTTGGGGCTGGTTGAGGAGAAGCGTAGACGCAGGGAGCCCTTCGTCGTGCTTTTCGTCGGCGTGAACGGCACAGGAAAGACGACGACTATTGCGAAGGTTGCCAGATACCTGCTCGACAGGGGCTACTCCGTGCTTTTGGCGTGCAGCGACACCTACAGGGCTGGGGCCATAGAGCAGCTCGGAGAACACGCTAGGCGCCTCGGCGTAAGGATGCTTCAGCACCAGTATGGGGCTGACCCCGCAGCCGTCGCCTACGATGCTGTCGCACACGCCAGGGCCAGGGGGATAGATGTCGTGCTGATAGACACTGCTGGGAGGATGCAGACGAACAGGAACCTCATGGACGAGCTGGCGAAAATCAAGAGGGTTGTGGAGCCAGACCTCACAATACTGACTGTGGACGCCCTAACAGGGAACGACGCAGCGGAACAAGCCCAGCAATTCCACAAACACATAGGAATAGACGCAACAATACTCACAAAGGTAGACGCAGACGTAAAGGGCGGAGCAGCCCTAAGCGTCATCCACACAACAAAAAAACCAATAATCTTCATAGGAACAGGGCAAAAATACACAGACCTACAACCCTTCCAACCAAAAAAATTCGTAGACATGATAATACCGGAGAGTGGTGGGCCGGGCCGGACTTGAACCGGCGACCTCCGCCGCGTGAGGGCGGCGTCCTACCAGCTAGACTACCGGCCCTCGGGAAATAGATTATCGGTAGTAGGCTTATGCGTCCTGATTAAAATTTTTTTCGGTGAATGATTGAGTTTGTTCAGGATTTAGACACCATTTCCGCCGTTTCTCTCTGCATTTATTGATTTTTGAAAGCGACTGCTTTATTTGTGCAGCATATGCCCGAATTTTCGTTAGAGATAAGGCTTAAGAGGTTGGTTAGGCTTCTTATTACTTGGTTGATGCTATGAAGGTAGACGAGCTTGTTGAAATGAGGGCTGGCGTCTGTGATGGTCAGCCCTGCGTGAAGGGTTGGCGTCTACCCGTTAAGTTTGTCTACTAGATGTTAGACGAGGGCTGGAGCCCAGAGGACATAGTGAAATACCATTACCCCTTCCTAAGGCTAGACATCGTGAAAGAACTTGCAGCACACAGACACGAAGTAGAAGCCCTAATAAGAAAAGGCAAAATTAAAACGGAGTAGAATGTTTGGCAATAAGTTTATCTTCTGCGTTCTATTCTTTTCCATCTGAGGTTTTTGCTTCTGCATTTTCTGCATTTCGTTGCTGTTGGGGCGTTTCTCGCCCCGCATTCCCTGCATATTTTTACGAATAGCCTTCTTTTTTGGGCTATCGCCTTTTTTATTGGGTCTACGAGTGGCACTTCTTCCTCCTCGCCTTCCGCTCTACTAGTTGTTTTTGGCTATCGCCCTTTTAATCTTTTAGTTATCAGCTGGGCAACCTCGCTCGGCCTCCCCGCAACAGAGGCGCCGACGCCTTCTAGGGCTTCAATCTTGCTCTGGGCTGTGCCTGCACGCCCCATTATGATTGCACCAGCGTGCCCCATGCGTTTCCCCGGGGGTGCAGCCCTCCCAGCGATGAAGGCGACCACGGGCTTCGGGTAGTCCGTCTCGCTTATGTATTCAGCCGCCTTCTCCTCGAGGTTCCCCCCAATCTCGCCAACCAAGACAACAGCCTCGGTTTCAGGGTCCTCCCTGAACCTTTCCAGCACGTCAATGAAGCTCAGCCCCACTATCGGGTCTCCGCCTATGCCGACGCAGGTGGACTGGCCTAGGCCGGCTGAGGTCAGCGAGGAGGCAATCTCGTATGTGAGGGTTCCGCTGCGTGAGACCATTCCCACCTTTCCCTTTGCGAAGACGTGGCCTGGCATGACGCCCAGCTTGCACTCTTCGGGCGTTATGACGCCGGGCGTATTCGGCCCAATTATCGTTGTTCCTGTCCTCCTCGCATAGGCGACCATGCGTATGCTGTCCTTTATCGGTATGTGCTCTGTTATGACGACAAGGAGCCTTAAGCCAGCCTCCATAGCCTCAAACGCCGCCTGCGGAGCATAGGGCGCAGGAACAAAGATTATGGAGGCGTCAGCCTCGTGCCTGCTGAGCGCCTCCTCCACAGTGTCGTAGACAGGCACACCGTGAACCCTCATCCCACCCTTGCCCGGAGTCACCCCAGCCACAATCCTCGTCCCGTAGTCGAGCATCAGCTTGGTGTGGTAGCTCCCCTGACTCCCAGTTATGCCCTGAACGATTGCCCTCGTCTCCCTGTCTACGTAAATCGCCAATGCCTTAACCCCCTCTAGCAATAGATGCCGCTCTTTCCGCAGCCTCCTCCATGCCCCTAAGCACCTCTATGCCCGCATCACGGAGAATGCGTTGGCCCTCCTCCTCCATCGTGCCCACGAGCCTAATCACTAGGGG
>QMYG01000080.1 GCA_003662535.1 Candidatus Bathyarchaeota archaeon | reverse complement strand
CTCTTGCGGAGTCCCCGGAGTGGACGCCGAGAGGTTAAGGGACGCCGCTAAAACAGCCGTGGATTTCATAGGGAGGTTCTGTGGAGGGGCGCCAGGGGATATCATTCTTGTTGGAGGTGCGTAGACTTACTTCTGGTGGGTGGTGGGAATGGAGCTGCATGTAGGCGTGTTGGCTGTTGCACTGGTATTGTCCACATTGCTGTCGCCCCTCCTCGCGTTTGTCCCGAGCGTGAGTGAGGAGTGGGTTCCCTACCTGCCGAAGGCCGAAGATGTGAGCCTATCCGTAAAGGTGGACGGAGACGTAGCTAACGTCTGTGTCTCCATCGTTTTCCCCTCAGCTGGATACAGGGTGTCAGACTGGGGTGAACCGACGCACGTAGGTAACTCCTACGTGGTAGACGTGAAAATCGAGAGGTGGACTGGCCCAAGCGCTCAGGTAATCACAACCCTAAGCCACGAATACCGCATCGAAAAACTGAGGCCAGGACGCTACAGCTTCACATTCAGCGTCTGGGGAAAACCAATAAAGCAGATAAGCTTTCAAATAGAGCAGCAGACCCCGACAACCAATACTACAATTATCACAATCGCAGCAATTCTATCATCCATAACCGCATATCTGGCTTGGAAAATTCTCCACGTCTACCTTTCTCGATGATAAAAAAGGAAGGGTGTTAAGAGAGAATTTCCACTACTTTAAAAGCTACTGCCGCCGCAGACAAAGCCAATGTCGTGAGGACGAAGGATGCGGTTGCAGCCATCATCATTATCTGCGATAGTGTGATTTCGCCGACAAAGATCAGCACGACGCTCATCAGCCAGAAAAGTGCAAGCGCTTTCATCGTTTTTTCTCCTGAAACCTCAGATTTGAGGCGCTTTACCGCCAAGACCATTAGTATCGCTGGAGGGGAGAAGTAGACAGCGCCTATCAGCGAGCTTGCAATGAGGCCAGCCGTTATGACGCCTAGCTCTGGATTGAAGGGGAGGAGCGTGCAGGTTAGAGAGGCTATGTGTAGTATGCCGATTAGCGGATAGAGGACAGCTTTCATCACTATCCTCGCAGTTGCGTGTGCGGCTATGAATTCAGCCACAGAAGGGCTGAAGGAGTAATACCAAGCGTTGAAAACACGCATGAACTGGCTTCCAGCAAAGGTAGACAGGACAATCCTGTCCCTGAAGCCCCTGAGGAACTGCACCTCGGGAGCCAGCTCCGAGCCGTAGGTTGCAGTTGCTATGATGCATCGGCGTGAGGGCTGTTGGGGCGGAGGCTGAGGCGTTTCCCCGCCAGAAACGGTGTAGGCGTAGATGTCTGACTTCCCGCTGTTTCCTGCGCCATCAACAGCCTCGATGTAGTATTGAACAGCAGCCCCAGCCTCCTGAGCTGGAATAACGGCGCTCCACAGGCCGTCAGTCCTGCTCATCGGCTGGGAAACCCAAGAACCCCCATCAACCCTATAATGCAGGGTTGCAGACTCCACGCCGGATGGCACGTCAGTTATCCTCGCAGACACGACCACCTGCTCGCCAGCCTTCGGGCTTCTAGGCTCATGAGCAACATTGGAGATTACGGGCGGTATCGTGTCCTCAGCTACTTCGCCAGGCGCCTCATACGGCCCCATATCAACAATCGCTGTGCCGTCTCCGTCCCCATCCATGATTCTCGGATTCCCGTCCAAGTCTACCTGCGGCAGGTCTGGGATGTTTGCTCCAGCGTCTATGCAGGGCGAATCCGGCTGGAGGTGATAGTCCCCCGTCGTGCCCCAAGCAGGAGCGACGAACATCGGGTCTCTTGATAGGCACCCTTCACCCAGCTCGCCTGCCTCTATCTGCTCAGCGGTGTAGGTTCTCCCGTTCGCGTAGACCTGAACGTCCTCGCCAGGCCTGTAGAAGAGGCAGTTGCGAACCTCCAGCGTAACGGAGTCTCCGATGTAGACTTCGCCTTGGCCGTTGGCTATGATGCAGTTCACCATGACCAGCGTTATTGGGACATCCACGCCGTACTGCACATACATCGGGTAGGCCTGCCTCTCAGGGTTGTCGTGGACAGCTACGTTGATGAGTTCGAATCTGGCGTTTGGTTTCTCAACTTGGTCTATGACTATGCCTGCCCATGGTGTTGGTGTTGCGTCTCCGTCTCCTATGCCGTAGACTAGGCAGTTTTCAACCCTGCTTCCGTCCCCCCAGACCTTGATTCCGTCTGCGAAGTTGTTGGCGGCTATGCAGTTGTGGATGTAGGTGTGTTCAGCCTTTGAGTCGAAGCCGTCCCCCCTGTTGTGCTCTGCTATGCAGTCCACGATCTCGATTGGGCCGTCGGAGGGTTCTATGCCGAAGCCGTCCGGCCTGTCGTAGGGGGAGGGGCCAGGACCGCCCTGATAGTAGTGTCCACTATAGGAGAGGCTGCACCCCTTTATCAGCACGTTGCGCCATCCACCCTGCGTCCCAGCAGGTCCACCAATAGAGCCGAAGCCGCAGTAGGTTATCTCGCAGTCTATGATCTGGAAGTCGTGGGCGTCAGCCACGTCTATACCCATCTCGTCGATGTGATGGATGTATAAGTCCTTGAGGACGATGTGGCTCAGGGAAGAGGCATGCACACCCTCTCTAAACTGAGCCCCATTATCGCTGGTTATCTCGAGGTTCTCAATCCTGACGTAGCTCACATCCGAAAGCTCTATGGCAGCCAGCAGGTTATCACGCCCCACGAGGACAGGCCTGTTCCCTTCCTCGCCTCTAATCGTTATCCAAGCATCCTCCCTCCCAGAAGGCGGGGTAATCATGTCCTCCCAATACTCGCTGAGGACGTATCTACCCCCAAGGATAATCAGCGTGTCTCCCGGCTGAAGCTGTTTAGAGGCGTAGCCGGGCGTCCTCCAGGGCCGCTCGTAGGTGCCCGGATTGGAGTCGTCTCCGTTTGGCGAGACGTAGTAGGTGTTGCCTTCCGGGCTTCCAGCAACGTCTACCACGATGGGAAAGCCCCAGAGAAGCAGCATAGATACCAGCAAAACTGCTAAAAGCGCCTTTAAGGTGGGAGTTCTTGCAGGGAAGACCGCTGTTTCTCTCGGAGAGGCATAGAAACACTTCCAATAGCCAAAGCTGAACTTAGACACGGCCAAGTTGTTTTCACGTCCTTTAAATTTTTAGCTAATGGTTTTAGGATGTTGTTGCGTATTTAAGGGTTGCTTTATGGTGGGTGTGCTAAAAAATCTTTAGAAAGAGAGGGGGTTGATTGGTGCTGGCTTTCTTATGTTCCCATAAGTATTTCTCTATAGGCTGGTATGTCTAGGAAGCCGTGCCCGCTTATGTTCATTGCTATGACTTTCTCTTCTCCATTGGCCTCGTATTCCCTCGCCTTGTCTATGGCGGCTCTGATTGCGTAGCTGGATTCTGGCGCAGGTATCCAGCCCTCCGTCTGGATGAAGAGCTTTGCCGCCTCGAAAATCGCCTTTTCGTCTATTGGGTAGGCTATGGCGTCAATCAGGCCGCGATGTCTAAGGAAGCTAATTATCGGTGCAGCAGCGTGGTAGCGCAGCCCGTCAGCCTTTATCGGGGGCATTTCCACCTTATGCCCGAGCGTATACATCTTCATTAGTGGTGTGTGCTCGGCTACGTCTCCGAAGTCGTAGCGGTATTCTCCCTTGATGAGGTTTGGAGCCGCTAGGGACTGTGCCGCTAGGAATTTGCATTCACGCTTCCCCCTCAGCACCTCTCCGACGAAGGGTAGGACGAAGCCCCCGAAGTTTGAGCCTCCGCCCAGACAGCCAATCATCAGGTCTGGCTGGTCGTCTGCGAGTTGAAACTGCTTCATAGTCTCCAAGCCGATTATCGTTTGGTGGAGTAAGACGTGGTTCAGCACTGAGCCGAGGCAGTAGGCTGAGCCTTCGTGGGCGTCTGCGTATTCGAGGCCCTCAGATATGGCTATGCCTAGGCTTCCGGGGTGATTCGGGTTCTCGGATAGTATTTTCCTTCCTGTTTCAGTCTTGTCGCTTGGGGATGCGTAGACCTCAGCCCCGTAGAGGTGCATGAAGGTTCTCCTGTCTACCTTCCAGTCGTAGACGCTCCTAACCCAGAAGACCACGCATTT